>NZ_JAATEK010000109.1:0-2171 GCF_012034195.1 Microbispora sp. CL1-1 | reverse complement strand
GCCGTAAAAGATCAACTTGTCGGTGTGTCGCGGTCGTTTGGCACTGCGGCGAGCAGATTTGCTGCAGTGCGGTATCGGATTGGCGCGTCGGGGGGAATGTGGCCTGCTTGCTGGAGCAGGGGACGGGTTTCGCGGATGACGTTGCCGATGGACGATCTGCTGACATCGCCTAGAACGTCGGCCAGGACATCCATCGTGCAGAGTTTCCGCTGGTAGAGAATCGTGAGCACGACCCGTTCGCTGTTGCTGATCTTCTGGGGGAAGACGCCGGATCGGGTCCCGGGCTGGCGGTGCCCGCCCCGCCGCTGGTAGCCGAGGCGCTCGCCTTGAGCGACCTGTGCTGCGGCGAGGCGCTGGATGAGGAGACGGAGTTCGTCGCGGCTGATCCCGGTCAGAACCGGATGGGATAGTTGATCGATGATCACGGCTCGTGCGGGGCGCTGGCCGGTGTCCAAGAAGCCGAGGAGAGCGGCGGGTTTGGCGAAGCGGACCTGAGCGGCTCCGGCGTGGTGGCCGTGGTCTTCCAAGACTCTGCGGGTCTCCTTCACCAGGTCGGCGATGCAGACGTCGGTGACCTCCAGAAGGTCGGCCAGGACCTTCATGGAACAGACCTGCCGCTGGTAGAGGAGCGTGAGCAGGAGGCGGGCGGCGGCGTCGAACAAGGGCTTGGCGCGGAGGTTGCCGGTGGCGCGCCGAGCTCGGCCGCCGCGTTGCCGGCTGTGCCGTTCCTGGGTGCGGGCGGCCTGTGCAGGCGCGAGCGCGGTGGCCAGCTGGCGTAGTTGAGGGGTGCTCATGCCGGTCAGCCGCGGATCGGCCAGACGCAGCAGCATGGCCTGGCGCCGCTGCGCGGGTCCGTCGCCCTCGCTCACCGGCTGGGACGTGGCCGGGTCGTCGGCCATTACTGGGCGCAGGGTGTAGTTCCAGGTGCCGTGGGTGGCGTGTCGTTCCAGGGGCAGGGCGGCGAAGCGCTCCTTGCTGATCGCGACACCGGTCGGGTAGTCGCCGGTGTCCAAAACCGCCTCCACCCGCAGTCCGGTACTGGTCTGGGTGGAAGCGATGGTGTTGACCACTACGTCATGACTGGTCAGGGGCCTGCCGCGCCAGTTGAGGGTGATGTGGGAGAACAGCCGGTGCTCGATCTTGTTCCATTTGGAGGTGCCGGGCGGGAAGTGACAGACCGTGATCACCAGCCCGGTCTCGGCGGCCAACGCGGCCAGTTCGCTCTTCCAGACCCGATAACGGTAACCGTTGGAGCCGCCCGCGTCCGCAGTGATCAGTAGCCGTGAGGCGGACGGGTAGTCGTGGCGGCCGCGCGCTTTCCACCAGCGGCGGATGGACTCCACCGCGAACACCGAGGTGTCATGGTCGACACCGACGTTCACCCAGCCGGTGTTGGCCGTGATGTCGTAGATCCCGTACGGGATCGCCTGCTCGACGTCCGGACCGGAGAAGAAGAAGTGGTGGTCTTCGACCTCGATCGGCTCGCCCCTGGGGCGCCACTCGCGTCCGGTCATCGGGAGCCGGCCCAGCTGTTCCCGCTTCTTGGTGTCCACGCTGATCACCGGCTCGCCGTCAGCCTGATGGGCTTTGACCTGCTCGTTGATATAGCGGAACTGGGCGTCACGGTCGGGGTGCTGGGCGCCTTCGAGGGTCTTGACGTTGGCTTGCAGGCTGAACCCGGCCGTCTTCAGCAATCGTCCTACCGTGGGCGCCGATACACCGTGTCCTTGCCGGGTCAGCTCGGCGGCCAGGTGGCGTAGCGACTTGGTCGTCCACCGCAGCGGGGACTGCGGGTCGCCGCGCTCATCCGGCTCCACCAGCCCCAGCAGCGCCGTCAGGACGGCCGGATCGTCGTCTTCAACACGCTTGCGACCACCCCCGGGTCGTCGGACACGACCTGCCGGAAGCGGCTTCCGGCCTTCTTCCAGCTCGAAGATGCCGTTACGGACGGTCGTCTCGCTGACCCCAGCGGCCTGAGCGACAGCCCGCACCCCACCGTGTCCCAGCAGCCGCGCCTCGGTCGCCAGCACCAGCCGATGCTGTCGTTCGTTCAGATGCGGGCGTAATGCCTCGAATTTCCGCGCGAGTTGGCCGCGGACCTCGCTGGAGATCGCCATACCATCTCAACGAGCCGAAGATCACGAAGCAACGCCTTATTTCTTGACGGCTTC
>NZ_JAATEK010000108.1:0-2317 GCF_012034195.1 Microbispora sp. CL1-1 | reverse complement strand
TTCACCGGCACCGGAAAACGCCGCCGCTGGAAACGACGCGCCAACCAAGCGCCCGATGGATCGGTTCGGCGGTGATTCGTGACCACCGTCGGCGCTCGGCTCGTCGATATGACAGTTCACCCCCTTCCGGGAGAGGGGCGTGGGCCACGGTGAGCAGGGAACGCCGGGTGCTGCTGGATTCCTGCTCAATGTGCCGGCCAGAGCCGTCTGGTAATTGATGTAGCCAGCCACCGTCCCTGCGGTATCGAGAGCAACCAAGAGGCTGGTAGAGCTCTTGAGAAGCAGATCGCGCACATCGTCGATAGGGGCGTCCGTTCGTACGAAGAAGGTCTGAGGAACAACGGAACCGGATCATGCGCTAAGCGTTCGGACGCTTGTAAGTGGGCCCCGGGAGCTCCCGCCGCTGGCGGGCCCGGGGCCTGCAGATTTCCCCTAGAAGGAGACCCCTTGGTCTACGAGTTCAAGAACAACAGGTCCACGTTCCGGCGAGCCGATCACTTCGCCGCTGAGTTGCTGGCTGCAGCCGACCGGATCACTGAGGGCGGGTACGTGGACGTCCGCGCCGAGCATGTGCCGATCTTCCCACTGATGTTCGGCTGGTGGCGATTTGTTAACCAGAGCGCCAAGGCGTTCTGGCATGCCCACAACGCGGGCTACTCTGCCGAGATCGTCGTACTGAACCGCAACATCATAGACCACACCTACGCGATGGTGTGGCTCGCCGATGTCGGAGCCGCCGGCCTAGAAGCTGCGGAAGGTATTCAGCACAACCGGAATCAGGGCATCTATGAGGACGCCGTGGGAAATGACTGGGACATCCCGGCCGACGCTGACCCCGGCCCGCCGCCCGTCGGCCCCTCCGACCCGGATGCAGCCAAGCGGTACAGGACTCTCATGGGGGAGATCGGCTCTTTCCAGGAGCGGGCGAAGCACTTTGGCCCTCCGGACATGTACACGGTGTATCGGCACCTGTCGGAATACACCCATGCTGGTGTGACGACCGCCGACAAGTACGCCGAGCAGGTCGGGGACGGCAAGTTCCGACTGCGCACCACGTCCCGCAATCTCGGTTACGCCGACGCCATCTGGATAGCGGTGTCGCTCATCCAGGCTGGGCACGCCATCAGCCCCATGATCGTGGGCGACCCCCTGCGCAAGCTGCTGGAGCAGGCGGCCAAGGACATGGGCTTGATCTCTCCTAAGGCCATCTACCCAACCCGCCGTGTCAAGAAGAAGGGGCCCCGGCCGAAGGTGCAGACGACCGCTTCTGGGGCGTGATGTCCGCAACGTAAGGGACAACGCTCAGCGCACGGTCCAGTTCCGTTGTTCCTCAGACCTCGCTTCCCAGAGGTCGGAACCTGACGTCCGGTCGATCGCCTGGCCTTGCCTCCCCGCCCGTGAGCGCATCACTCACGGGCGGGCGCGTATCTCCCTGTTTCGGCCCGGTACTGCCCTCGCGACTCGGGCCGCGAGCCATCCCCCTTGGCGCCCCATCGCTGACTCCGCCGCCGTCTCTGTCCGTCTCCCGCCGTGCCGCGTCGTCCCTTCCCTCCCCGTCTTGGCTCCTGAGAATGTTTCTTCTCAGGAGCCATTTCGGCCCCGCGGTCGTCAACGCCTGGTCCGTCTATTCCGCCGCCGACCATTTCCTCAGCGACGCCGCCCGGGCGGCCGTCCTCGCTGGCATCTCCGCTTCGACCCGCCGCGCCTACGCTCGCGACTGATCGGCCTGCACCGCCTGGTGCGCTGAGCACGGCTGCCTCCCGCTCCCGTCAACCGCCGAGACCGTCACCGAACCCGTACGGCGCATCCCCGCTACCTGCCTCCTCCGGGCCTTGCGCGACCTTCTGGCCTTTATGACCGAGGTCGGCCACACCTCCGGCCCGCTGCTCGTCCGAATCGACCGCCACGGCCGCATTGCATGGGGGAGGGGCCCGTCGAATTGATCTTGCCTGGTGGTGGTGCCGAGGACGCTAGTTCTTTCCGTAGCGGACGCTCGTCGTGACTTGAGGATGCGGGAATCCCAGCGTCGTCCTCTCCACCAGGTCGCATGGGCCGACGAGTTCTCGCCTGCGCCAGCAGCATTCCGCCGCTCGATCCCGAGGCGATGCCCGTTTCGTCATCCGTATCGAATGCCCAGTTGGAGTGCTCGTTTCCATCTCCGGCTTCCACCGCCGGTAGTACACCCCCATCACATGGAATGTAGTCTGTGTGGCAACAGCAGAAAGCCCCGCGCGTGCCGGCCAAGCAACAACGCGGGGCCAACTGCCCGCTAGAAGGTTTGGTTCGGGCTCGGCGTCAGCCGAGCCCGTTCCTGTTC
>NZ_JAATEK010000107.1:0-2406 GCF_012034195.1 Microbispora sp. CL1-1 | reverse complement strand
GCGGCGCAGGCACTGGGTGAGCCCGCCGAAGTCCGGCCAGGCCGGGCCCTACGACGACGGAAAGGCGCGTTTCTGGGACATCGTCAGCCGCGGCGACCTCGACGCTCTGGTCGGCACCCTGGGTGCCGAAGCCGAGCGCGTACGGCAGTCGCTCGGGGAGGCCCTGCCGGTCCTGGCCTCATGGCATGCCGTTCGGGACGCGCGGACCACGCTGGATTCGTGGCGCTACCGCGTCGCCTGGCGGCCGGTGGAGGAGCCCGCGCTCCGGTCCGGGGGCCGCTGGCTGCTGGTCCGTACACCGTGGGAGACGGCCGCGGCCTGGGCGAAGGCCCTGCGACACGTGCTGGAGGAGCGCGGCGCCGAGGTGGCGGAGGCCGTCGTCGGCGGGACGGCCGACCAGGATTCCCTGGTGGCGTCGCTCACCTCCGTGCGGACCGGTGAGCGATTCACCGGTGTCGTGTCCCTGCTCGGCCTGGACGGCACCCCCTACGAGGGTCAGGACATCGCTCTGCTGCAGGCGTTGGACGCGGCGGCGGTCGACGGCCCGCTCTGGCTCACGACGAGCGGCGCGGTCGCGGCGGCGCCGTCCGACCGGGTGCCGGACCCCGCCGGGGGGCTCGCGTGGGGCCTGGGCGGAGTGATCGCCGCCGAGAGGCCCGAGCGGTGGGCCGGGATCGTGGACCTTCCGCCCCTGCACGAGTCGCCGCACGGGTCGCCGCCTGATGGGCGGAGCGTCGCGTACGCCGTGACCGCGCTGACCGGACGGCACGGCGAGTCGGAACTCGCGGTGCGCGCCTCGGGACTTCTCGCGCGCCGGCTGGTTCCCGCGCCGAGCCGGGAGGCCACGCCTGCGGAGTGGACACCGGCGGGGACCGTGCTCATCACGGGCGGCACGGGCGCGCTCGGTGCTCATGTGGCCCGGCGGCTGGCCCGGCGCGGGGTCCCGCACCTGTTGCTGGTCAGCCGGCGGGGGCTCGACGCTCCCGGGGCGGAGGACCTGCGTGCCGAGCTCACCGGGCTGGGCACCCGGGTGACGGTCGCCGCGTGCGACGTCTCCGACCGGGACGCTCTCGCCGCCGTGCTCGCGGCCGTGCCGCCGGAGCATCCGCTGACCGCCGTGGTCCACACCGCCGCCGTACTGGACGACGGCCTGCTCGGCTCGCTCACGCAGGAGCGGCTGACCGCCGTGAACCGGGTGAAGGTGGGCGGCGCGCTCGCCCTGCACGAGCTGACCCGGGAGCTTCCCCTGACGGCGTTCGTGCTGTTCTCGTCGGTCACCGGGCTGATCGGCAATCCCGGCCAGGGCAACTACGCGCCGGGCAACGCCTTCCTTGACGCCCTCGCCGAGCATCGCCGGTCGCTCGGCCTGCCCGCCACCTCCATCGCCTGGGGGCACTGGGACGGCGAGGGCATCGCCGGCGAGGAGGCCCGGGAGGGGCTGCGGCGAAGCGGATTCCCGCCCATGGCCCCCGATCTCGCGGTGTCGGCGCTGGAAGAGGCGGTGGCCGGCGGAGAGACCCGGCTGGTCGTCGCCCGCGCGGACTGGGCGACGGTGCACGCCGTACGGCCTCACCCGCTGCTCGCCGAGCTGCCCGAGGCCCGTGCGGCGGCGCCCGGCGCGGCGGAGACCTCCGGCGGGGAGCCGGACCTCCCCGCGCGGCTCGCGGCCCTGCCGGAGCCCGAGCGACGGCCGACGCTGCGCGCGCTGGTCCGCGCGGAGATCGCCGACGTGCTCGGATACGGCTCGGCGGCCGAAGTGGACGACGACCGGGGCTTCCGCGACCAGGGGTTCACCTCACTGTCGGCCGTCGAATTGCGCAACCGCCTCACCCGGCTGACCGGAACGCCGCTTCCGAGCACGCTCGTGTTCGACTACCCGACGCCCGCCGGGCTCGTGGACCACCTGCTCCACGTGCTGCTGCCCGATCCCGAGCCGCCCGTCGCCGCCGTGCTCGCAAAGCTCGGTGAGCTGGAGACGCTGATCGGTGAGCTGGAGACGCTGCTCGGCGAGACGCTTTCATCGTCAGATCGGGAGGCCGCGGCGAACCGGATGCGGCGCCTCGCGGAGCTTCTCGGGGAGACCCGGCCCGGCGAGCGCCCCGCGGCGGCCGCCGACCTGTCCTCGGCCTCCGACGACGAGCTCATCGACTTCATCAGCAACGAGCTCGGCATCTCCTGACCTGTTCCCTTTGCCCCACCCTGGCCCATGGAAGGCGGACCTGTGAGCGACGACCAGATCCGGCGTCTCCTCCGACGCGTGACGGAGGAACTGCACAAGACGCGCGAAGAACTGCGGGACGTCCGGGACGAGCAACGGGAGCCGATCGCGATCGTGGGGATGGGCTGCCGTCTGCCCGGCGGGGTGGCCTCCCCCGAGGACCTGTGGGACCTGGTCGCCGAGGGCCA
>NZ_JAATEK010000106.1:0-2488 GCF_012034195.1 Microbispora sp. CL1-1 | reverse complement strand
CTCCCGCAGAGACTCCAGCCATGCCATGAGGTCGCTCCTGTAGACGTAGAGATCTCCGTTGGGCAGCTTCACGCAGACAGGGGCGCGGCCCAGCTCGCGCCAGCGGTAGAACGTGCGGCGGGAGACGCCGCCCAGTTCGTCGAGAACCTGCTGTAGCGGCATCAGCTCATCGCGCCCAGCCATCAGGCCCCTCCCCCGCTCGGAAACGAGGGGAGCCCAGGCGCGCCGGCGAGTGCGGCAACGAGGGCGTCGCCCAGGGAGTAGCCCTTTCCGGCGTACTCCCATTCACTGACGACGAGGACGGTGTCCTCGTCGAGGAGGGACAGGCGGCCGGTCGTGATGTCCTCGCCTCTGGCGTGGTTCTGACGGTCCGCGCGGATGTCCCCGAGGGTGGTGGAGTAGCGGCGGGAGCGGGTGGAGAAGTGGCCGCCGAAGCCCAGCATGTGCGCCCACCGGGTCACCCGAAGTTCGGCCAACTCCTCAAAGGCACCCAGGCGAAGGCATTCGGCGATGAGCCGCCGGGCGTGGTCGCGGACGGGCAGGGCGGCCAGGTCCTCGCCGGGGACGATGCGCCGGTCAACAGTGCCGACGCATTCGGCCGCCTTCGTGGCATATTTGGCCACGTATCCGGCGACGGCTTGGTCGGTCAACTCGCCGTACATCATGATCGGGCGGGCGTCGATCTGCTGGCCCCAGCGCAGGACCCGGGCAGGCTCACCGTCGAGGGCGGGAGGCGTGGCGGTGACGACCGAGGCGGCATGCCGTACGGCTTGCCCGAGGAGGTCGAGCGTTGCCCAGGACGGAGGTGGTGAGATCGGTCCGGCAGGTCCGTCGAGGCGGATGACGGCGTGGAGGTGGACGACGCCGCGCCGCTGGTATTCGGCGACTTTGGCGAAGGACACGACGAGCTGCTCGCGCATGTCGCGCAGGGTTAGTCCGCCGAGCTTGGCCAGGTGCCGGCGAAGGGCGTCGGTAAAGCGCTTCCACAGCAGCGGGGCGACCGCGTTGAACAGCACTGAGCCGGTGTAGTCGTAGCAGTCGGGGCACAACGGCTCACCGAGGCACTCATCCTCGCTCCCGTGCCGAGCGGTGCAGGACAGGACCCGCCCGTGCGGGCAGGTCTCGGCGTCGCGTCGAGGGTGACAGGGCAGGACGCTCCCGTTGTGCTGCCTGCGGGAATGAACCGTGCCGAAGGACGGCGCGGTGAGCGTGACGAACAGGCACGGGTGCGCGGTCACTGACGCGGGGACGCCCTTGCCGCCGACGAGGCCGGCGCGGATGAGGTGGTAGGTGTCGGCCCGGTAGGTCTCGGCGCACGAGGGGCAGCGGGAGGCGCGGCGGGTCTTGCACGGCACGCGAAGGACGCCGTCGGGTTCGAGGCGGGTGCTGTAGCGGTGCAGCAAAGTCCCGGTGGCCTTGTCCCAGCGTTCGACCTTGCCGCGGAGGTGGATCGGTTGGCGGCAGCCGTGGGTGCGGCGGATGTGGGATGCCCAGCGGGAGCAGTTCGGGTCGTTCAGTCGGGTGATGGCGCCGCGGATGGCGTGCGCGTTGATGGTGGATGCGGGCAAGATGGAGACCTCCTTTCACTCGATGGGTGGAGGGATGGCCCCCGACCTGGCAGGCGTCTTGGCGGATGTACGGCCAGGCCGGGGGCGCTGAGGCTCAGCAGAAGCCGAGCCCGTCACAGTGGCGGCAGGTGTCGCCGTAGGAGTCCAAGCCGCCCCCGCCGCAGTGGCAGCACTGCCACCGCTTGGGCGTGATCTCGGCGTGCGGGACCGACTCGGTGTCGTTGTTCATGTAGTGATCTCCTTTCATCAGGCGGGTTCGGACAGGCTGCGTAGGGTGCGGAGCAGGTCGGAAGCGAGCTGGTTGGACACGCCCAGGCGAGCGCGGAGCAGGTCGCGGGTGATCGGTTTGCCGTGCTTGGCGTGGTGCTCGTCGGCCACGCGGCGGGCGTAGTCGACCAAGGCCGGGGACGGTCCCGTCTCGCCGTCCTGCCCGGCCTCAGATGCGGGGACGAGCGCCGGGGCTGAGGACGAGGGGACGGACGACGAGAACGGCATGACGTCGGCCGGGGACGTCGCCAGGACGGGCGCCGGGGACGACTGCGGACCGGTGGCGCGGCGTTCGAGCATCGAGACGGCGATGAGGAATGCCCCGGCGGGGGTGGCTGCCGTCAGCCAACCCCACATGGTGGGTTCGGCCTGGTGGAGGTTGGCGGCAAGGGACAGCATGATCCCGCCGGCCAGGACGAGCGTCGGCCAGGACACCCACCCGTTGCGCTGGCGTCCGGTCTTCTTGTCCCGCTGGCGTTCGCGGGCGGCCATGACGCAGGTGAGGTCGACACACACGGCCACGGCCCAGGACATCCAGCCGATCTGCCCGTGGTCGGTGGCGGTGTCGCGGATGTGGGTGAACGATCCGGCACCCGCGATGGCGGCTAGGGCGTGTATTTGGTTGTGATCAAGGGGTGGCCTGGGTGAGGTCT
>NZ_JAATEK010000105.1:0-2997 GCF_012034195.1 Microbispora sp. CL1-1 | reverse complement strand
TGGTCACGATATGCAGGTGATCCTGTGCTGGCCTGAAGGTCACAGATGAATGGCTGTCGACGGCCAGAACCAGGGAACAGTGGGTGATCCTGGAGTTACCCCAGTGACGGGAGTCTCCCCCGATGTCGTTCGATCCCTGCCTGCTCAACGGCCGCCCCGATCCCGCCGATCCTGGTGTGGTGCGCCTGGGGCATCCGGCGCTGGATGACTATCTGGAGCTGGTGGCGGCCCGGGCCCGGCCCAACACGTTGATCGCAACCGCGTACGACCTGAAGGTGTTCTTCAGCCAGATCCGCAAGGACCCGGCTGAGGTCACCGCCGTGGACGTGCTGGCGTTCATCAAGACGCAGCGGTCCCCACGGATCGATGCCAAGGTGGTCCGCCTGGAGGACGGTGAGGCTGGGCTGTCGGCGCGGACGATCAAACGTCGGCTGGCGAGCATCTCCGGGCTGTTCAACTTCCTGGTGGTCCGCGGGGACCTGCCGGCCAACCCGGTCCCTCAGGGATTGGCCGCTCGCCGCCCCGGCCAGCGTGCGATCCGGCAGGTCCCGCTGATCCGCACGCCGCGGACGCTGCCCCGTATCCTCGAGCCCGGCGAGGTGTCGGCCTTCCTGGCCGCGCTACGCACCCGCCGCGACCGCGCGATGGCCGAGGCCATGCTGCTGGGCGGACTGCGCCGGTGTGAGGTACTGGGCCTGCGCCTGAGCGATCTGCACCCCGGAGAGCGTCGCGTGTTCATCGCCGAGGGCAAGGGCGGACACCAGCGGATCGTCCCGGTCTCGGCCCGTTTCTTCGCCACCGTCGCCAACTACCTGGCCACCGAACGGCCGCAGACCAGCACCACCGACCGATTGTTTGTCGTGCTCAAGGGACCACGTCGGGGCCAACCACTGTCGGCATCCGGCCTGGATGAGATCGTCACCAGTGCCCGCGACCGGGCCGGCATCGCCCGCTTGACCTGCCATCAACTGCGTCACACATGCTTGACCCGGCTGCGCGAGGCGGGCATGGCCCTGGAGGCATTGCAGGCCCAAGCCGGGCACCGCTCGATCGAATCCACCCGGATCTACCTGCATCTGGCGGGAGGCTGGCTCGCCGAAGAATACCGGCGCGCCATGGAGGCGATCGACGCCCAGACCATTCAGGAGCGGTGATGGAGGCGACAGCACCGCTGGCGCCCCATTCCGACCTGGTCGAGCAGTACTGCCAGGACGCGCAGCAGGCCGGGGTGAAGATCTGGCCGTCGAACCGGCACGCGGCCCAGACGTTCGTACTCCGCGTCGCCGCCCGGGGAGGATGGGCGGCCATGGGCGTGACCGAGCAGTTGACCGCCACCCGGGAGCAGATGCGGACCGGACCGTTCGTCAGCTGGCTGATCGTCACCGGCAGACTGACCGTGGACGCCGCTTTTCTGGTCACGGCCGGGCTGCGGCTCGGCGAGGCCGCTTCCCGCTATCAGCCCCTGGCCCGGCTGCGGTTCGACCAGGCCACGGCCCGCCTGTCGATCAGCCCGGCCGACACCCGGCTGCAGTGGCACATGCTCGCCGTCCTGGCCGCGGCCACCGGCACTACCGTCGACCGCATCGACACGCAGATCTTCCTCACCGGCCGTCAACTGCTGCTGGCCGCTTATCGCCGGCGCGGACACCCCGACTCGGGCCGCAATCCCGCCGCCATCCTCCATCGCCTGCAGGCGACCCTGTTCCATGACCAAGTGATCGACACCCTGGAGCGGCCCGGCCGCATCCCGGTCAGCATCGCCGGCTGGAACGGTGTCCCCGCCTCCTACACCCAGGCCGCCCACCGCTACGTCGAGCAGGTCGCCCTCAGCCTTCGCCCTTCCACCGTCAGGGCCATCGAGAGGGATCTCCGCCAGTTCGGCCACTACCTGGCCGACCGGCACCCCCTCATCACCACCTTGGCCAAGCTCACCCGCAGCCACATCGAGGACTACAAGCGTCACCTGGCCTGTGACCCGCGGCCCGCAGGAGCGCCGCTGGCCAAGCCCAGCATCAAGAACACGCTGATCAACTTGCGGTGCTTCTTCACCCGGATCACTGAATGGGACTACCCCGACGTCCCGCCCCGCCCATTGATCTTCGACGCTGACCTGCCGATCGTCGACCGGCCGCTGCCCCGCTTCCTTGACGACGCCGCGGCCACCAAGCTGCTGCGCGCCGCCCGCGCCGAACCCGACGCCTTCACCCGGCTGGTCGTCGAACTTCTTGCCCGAACTGGCATGCGCAAGGGCGAACTGCTCGCGCTGACCGTTGACGCCGTCGTCCAGATCGGCTCGGCCTACTGGCTGCGCATCCCAGTCGGGAAGCTACACAACGACCGCTATATCCCACTCCACCCAGAGCTGAAAAGCCTGCTGGACACCTGGCTGCGCAGCCGGCCCACGGACCTGCGCTCCGACAAGATGTTCCTGCGCCGAGGCGGCCGAGCTATCCTGCCCCGTCATGTCGATCAGGCACTGGCCAAGGTCGCCGAGGCGGCCGGCATCGGCCATATCACCGCTCACCAACTCCGCCACACCCTGGCCACCCAGGCCATCAACCGCGGTATGTCCCTGGAAGCCATCGCCGCCCTGCTCGGCCACAAGACCCTCGCCATGACCATGGTCTACGCACGCATCGCCGACCGGACCGTCGCTGAGGAGTACTTCTCCGTGACCGAGAAGGTCGAGGCACTCTACACCCAGCCCGCCCAGCTCCCCGCCACCGACGAGGGCCACCAGATGCGCCGTCTACGGGCCGAGATGCATCGCCGAATGCTCGGCAACGGCTACTGCGCTCGCCCGGTCGAGATGGACTGCCATTTCGAGTCGATCTGCGAGTCCTGCCAGTTCTTCGTCACCACGATCGAGTTCCGTCCTCGCCTACAGGCGCAACGCGATGACGCCAAGGAGAAGGGACAAATCGGGCGCCAGAAGATCTTTGACGGCCTGCTCAACAGACTCGACTCAACGGGCACTTGACTCGATCACCTGCATAA
>NZ_JAATEK010000104.1:0-3522 GCF_012034195.1 Microbispora sp. CL1-1 | reverse complement strand
TCCCACCCCCCGCGCCATCGCCGATCTGCTGGACGACCTGCTCGGAGGCGTCCGTACGGAGAAGGCACCCGTACGGGCCGAAACGGCGGCGATCGGGGCCCTGGCCGACGACCCGGTCGTCATCGTCGGCATGGCCTGCCGGCTTCCCGGCGGCGTCGAATCGCCCGAGGCGCTCTGGCGACTCGTGGAGAGCGGCGGCGACGCGGTGTCGGAGTTCCCCACCGACCGGGGCTGGGACCTCGAAGGGCTCTACGACCCCGATCCCGACCATCCCGGCACCTCATACACCCGGCACGGCGGGTTCCTGCGGGACGTCGCCGACTTCGACGCCGCCTTCTTCGGCATCTCGCCCCGGGAGGCACTCGCGATGGACCCGCAGCAGCGGCTGCTGCTCGAAGTGGCGTGGGAGGCGTTCGAACGGGCGGGGATCGACCCACAGCGGCTCAAGGGCAGCCGCACCGGGGTCTTCGCGGGTGTGATGTACCACGACTACGCGCCCCGGCTGCAGGAGGTCCCCGGCGACCTGGAGGGATATCTCATCAACGGCAGCGCGGGCAGCGTCGCTTCGGGACGCGTGGCGTACACCTTCGGTTTCGAGGGCCCCGCGGTGACGGTGGACACGGCCTGCTCGTCCTCGCTTGTCGCCCTGCACCTGGCCGCCCAGTCGCTGCGTACGGGCGAGTCGGACCTCGCGCTCGCGGGCGGCGTCGCGGTGATGTCGTCGCCCGCCACGTTCGTCGAGTACTCGCGGCAGCGGGCCCTGTCGGCGGACGGGCGGTGCAAGGCGTTCTCCTCCTCCGCGGACGGCACCGGCTGGGGAGAAGGCGTGAGCCTGCTGCTCCTCGAACGGCTGTCGGACGCGCGCAGGAACGGGCACCCGGTGCTCGCGGTCGTCCGCGGCTCGGCCGTCAACCAGGACGGGGCCTCCAACGGTCTCACCGCCCCGAGCGGGCCGTCCCAGCAGCGGGTCATCCGGCAGGCGCTCGCCAACGCCGGGCTGGCCGCGTCGGAGGTGGACGCGGTCGAGGCGCACGGCACGGGCACGACGCTCGGCGACCCCATAGAGGCGCATGCGCTGCTGGCGACGTACGGCCAGGACCGGCCCGCCGACCGGCCGCTGTGGCTCGGCTCGCTGAAGTCGAACATCGCGCACACCCAGGCCGCCGCGGGCGGCGCCGGGGTGATCAAGATGGTCATGGCGATGCGCGGCGGCGTGCTGCCGAAGACGCTGCACATCGACGAGCCGAGCCCGCACGTGGACTGGTCGAGCGGCGCCGTACGCCTGCTCGGCGAGACTCGCCCCTGGCCGGAGACCGGCCGCCCCCGGCGGGCGGCGGTCTCGTCGTTCGGGGTCAGCGGTACGAACGCGCATGTGATCCTGGAGCAGCCCCCGGCCGCCGAGGAGCCGGCCAGGAAGGCGCCCGCGCCCCCGCCCGCCGTGCCGTGGGTGCTGTCCGGGCACCTGCCCGAGGCGCTGCGTGGCCAGGCCGTCGGCCTCGCGACGTACCTGGACGGCCGTGCGGACCTCGATCCCGTCGACGTCGCGCACTCTCTCGTCTCGGCCAGGGCGCTGTTCGCCGAGCGCGCCGTCGTGGTCGCGCCGAGCAGCGCCGAGTTGTCCGCCGATCTGTCCGCCGGGCTGGCCGCGCTCACCCGCGACGGCGCCCTGCCCGACCACGTCGTACGCGGCACGGCCGACGTGACCGGCAAGGTCGTGTTCGTCTTCCCCGGGCAGGGCGGGCAGTGGCCCGGCATGGCAGCCGGGCTGCTGGAGACGGCGCCGGTGTTCGCGAAGCGGCTCACCGAGTGCGGGCGGGCGCTGGCCGAGTTCGTGGACTGGTCGCTGCTCGACGTGGTGCGGGGCGTCCCCGGCGCGCCGGGGCTCGACCGGGTCGACGTGGTCCAGCCGGTGCTGTGGGCCGTCATGGTCTCGCTCGCCGAGCTGTGGCAGTCGTACGGCGTGCGTCCCGACGCCGTGGTCGGCCACTCGCAGGGAGAGATCGCCGCGGCGGTGGTGGCGGGGGGCCTGTCGCTCCGCGACGCCGCCCGCGTGGTGGCCCTGCGCAGTCAGGCCATCCGTACCCTGTCGGGCGACGGCGGGATGGCGTCGGTCGCCCTGCCCCTGGAGGAGGCCGAGGCCCGGATCGCGGCCTGGGACGGGCGGCTGTCGGTCGGGGTGGTCAACGGGCCGGGCAGCGTGGTCGTGTCGGGCGAAGCGGGCGCCCTGACGGAGCTGCTGGCCGCGCTCGACGCCGAGGGGGTGCGCAACCGGCGGATCTCGGTCGACTACGCGTCGCACTCCGCCCGGGTGGAGCTGATCGAGGAAGAGATCGTCAAGGCGCTGTCCCCCGTCGCTCCCCGGGAGCTGACCGTGCCGATGCTGTCGACCGTCACCGGTGACTGGGTCGGCCCCGAGGAGCTCGACGCGGAGTACTGGTACGCCAACCTGCGCCGGCCGGTGCGGTTCGAGGCCGCCACCCGGGCGCTGGCGGCCGGTGGCCACAGCGCGTTCGTCGAGATCAGCCCGCACCCGGTGCTCACGTCGAGCATCGAGGACACCCTCGACGCCGCGGGCGTCGCACCGGCGCTGGTCACCGGCACGCTGCGGCGCGACCAGGGCGGGCCGGAACGGTTCCTCGTCTCGCTCGCCGAGGCGTTCGTGCGGGGCGTTCCGGTCGACTGGAGCGTCGCCCTCGCCGGGTCGGAACCGCGCCGCGCCGACCTGCCCACCTACGCCTTCCAGCGCACCCGCTACTGGCTCGACGCCTCCCGTACGTCCGGGGTGGGCGGCTCGGTGGAGGACACCGCCCCCGGTGCGCCGTCTCCCGCGCGGCGGTTCGCCGGACTCGACCCGGCACAGCGCCGCGAGGCCGTGCTCGATCTAGTCCGTACGGAGGTCGCCGCGGTGCTGCGGCACTCCGACGGCGAGGCGGTCGCGCCGGCCAGGGCGTTCAAGGAGCTGGGTCTCGACTCGCTGACCGCCGTCGACCTGCGCAACCGGCTCCGGGCGGCGACCGGGCTGCCCCTGCCGACCACGTTGATCTTCGACTACCCCTCGCCCACCGCGGTGGCCGAGCACATCCTGACGGCTTTGGGCGACGCCGAGACGGACGGCGAGGACAAGCCGGCGGACGATCCGCTGACCGCGCTGCGGCGGCTGGAAGCGAGCCTGCTCGCCGAACCGGACGAGCGCGGCGAGGTCGTCTCCCGGCTCCGCGCGCTGCTGGCGCGCTTCGACACGGCCGCCGAGGACGACGACCCGGACGCCGAACTCGACCTCGACTCCGCCACCGACGACGAACTCTTCGACCTCCTGGACAGGGGCTGATTCCTGATGGCGAACGACGAAAAGCTGCGCGAATATCTCAAGCGTTCGATCGCGGAGACCAAGCAGGCCGAGCGGCGGCTACGGCAGATCGAGGCGAAGTCGCGCGAGCCGATCGCGATCGTGGGGATGGGCTGCCGTCTGCCCGGCGGGGTGGCCTCCCCCGAGGACCTGTGGGACCTGGTCGCCGAGGGCCG
>NZ_JAATEK010000103.1:0-3533 GCF_012034195.1 Microbispora sp. CL1-1 | reverse complement strand
ATTGTCGGCCAGGGGACTGCTGATTCCGCTATCGTCACCAGCCCGTCGCCAACTGTTCAGAAGGATGAGGTATCGACGGCAAAGGCAGCCGCTAAGGCTCGAGGATCGGAAGTGGAGATTACGTCCGCCAGGCGTGAAGACTCCACCCTCTATGCTCTCCCAGATGGCACCTTCCGAGTAGAAATGCACGCTGGCCCGATCCGGGTCAGCAGGAACGGTCAGTTCGTCCCCATCGACACTACGCTGGTCGAAGATAATGGTGAGCTTAAGCCAAAGGCGGCTAAGTCCAACGTCTCGTTTTCTGTCGGCGGACCGGGTCCAGTTGTCCGGTTCGACGACGGGCACGGTCTTCGCACAGTTGGATGGCCCAAGGCCCTTTCTCGCCCGCAGATCAGCGGCAATGAGGCCATCTATCGGAATGCTGTGACCGGAGGCGACCTGGTCCTCAAGGCAACACCGACCGGCTTCACCCAGTCGATCGTGCTACGTGAACGCCCGAAGAAGCCTACGGAGATTCGCATCCCCGTAGACCTCCCCCAGGGGCAGCAGTACAAGCTTTCGGCAGGCGGAAAGCTGCGGCTGACGGGAGCTAAAGATGAAACGCTGGCGACGGCCGGGCCCCTGCGCATGGCTGATGCCGGCGCCGAGCGTTCACCCGATACGGGACACGTAGGAGACGTCCCAGGGAAGGTCGAGAAAACCAGCACCGGTACCGCACTGGTACTGCAACCCGACCAAACTTTCCTCGCCGACCCCGCAGTTCAGTACCCCGTCACGCTCACTACATCGTCCTGGGTGGGGGCGGGCCTGCAGGACGACGTGTTCGTGAGCAGCGACTACCCAAATGCTATCGGGGATGCGACCTGGCTGCACGCGGGCAAGTTCGGCAGCGGCAGCAAGACCGCACGGACGTACATCCGCTTCAATGCCGGGGGACCTCTTCGTGGAGCGAGGATCCTCAACGCGGACCTACGCCTATGGAACTATAAGTCCAACGCATGCGGCTCCTCTGTCGGCTCGGGAATTCAGGTCCGACGTGTTACCAGCGACTGGATGCAAAGCACATTAACCCTGTCTAATCAGCCTTCAACGACGACATCTGGCGCGATCACTCAGAAAGCTGCAGCCGGGGATCCCAACTGCGCCGAGGCGGAGCTCTACTACTCCATCGAGAACATCGTTCAGGCCTGGGCAGATGGTGCCTCCGACTACGGGGTCCAACTGCGGGCAGCAAATGAGTCGGACGCCACCAACTGGCGAATGTATCGCTCGTCGGAGAGCGCCGGAACTGGGCCGGTTCTGTTCATCAACTTTGAGACAGATGCACCGGATTCCGTCGACTTCACGCTGTTTGACGGGTCGCCCACGGTTCCGCTGAATGGTACGGAATATGACTTCTCTTCCCTCTCAAGTGTCCCCGACATGTCAGAGGAGGACCTGACAGAGCTGGTAACCACGGGACAGGTGACTCGAGAGCCGGTACTCGCCGACGACTCGGGCATCGAGTCGCCGATCGCCAGCGATCCCGAGGCGCATCCGCGCTATGACGAACCTCAAACGGGGGAGCCAACGGACGACGGCCCCACCCCGTCACCCTCACCTACCCCGCCAGCGACGGGATCCACGCTTAATGCCAACCCATCCTTCGAAGAGGGGATATCCCCCTGGTATCCATGGTGGGGGGACGATGAACTCACTCAGTCGACCGAACAGGCGCACGAGGGGGCGGCGTCAGCGAAGCTCTCGCTTGGAGCACCGGAATGCTGCACAGGTATGGCGCAAGATCTTTCCGTGACGCCCGGTACTTATGAGATCACAGGGTGGATTCGCCCTGACGCGGATGCGACAGGTTTCTACGGTGTCGATTGGTATGACGCCGACTGGAACTTCCTGGACTCCTCATCTGACTTCGGCGAGCTTACATCGGGTCGATGGCAACCGCTGCAGAGCGTCGTAGTAACTGCGCCGGCGGGAACGGCGAACGCCGTTCTGTGGACAGAGGCGGACTTTACGGATGAGTCTCTGCATACAGTATACCTAGATGACCTGCGAATGGCCCCTGTAGTAGGTGCGGCAGCTGCGCGCCAGGCTGCAGCGAGAAGGTCTGACGGTAAGGCTCCTCGGCTCCTCACGGAACTTCGGGACAAAGTCAAGAGGGATCACTCTGGCAGGGCAACTCAGAGAAGCACGGGCAATGCAGTCAATCACGAGCAGGTGAACACATCGCAGCTAGCGGCGGAACCCGCGGGCTCGTTCGACCTTCTCGCGTTTTGGCGAGACAAGGGCGGAAAGAAAATAAACTACCGAAAAGGATGGTTTGATCCGATCCTGGACAGAGGCTTCGGGCATATAAAGATCACGCAGAAGCACAACCTCACCGTCACGGCAGCCTACTACATGACCAAGAGCCCGATACGAGGAATCCAGCAACCGGATTCAATCCTTGTGTCCAGATTTCACTATCTCGCCACAGCATACGATAATCATTGCTCGGGTATTCTGCGGTGGAAGAGATGTAGAACCGTTCGCACTATGAACACAAGGACGATCGTTGACTTCAACACAGAGCCGTGGAAGTATGCGGACACGTTCGGAGTAGTTACGGCATACTGTGAGGGGGTAACCTGGTGTCCGGACTGGGTAGGGGGCAACCCGGTCCACCCGATTCTACCAATTCCGTATAAGCCGTAAGAGGTAAGGTTGAGGATCGACGACAGACGCGACGGCGGTGCGCCGGATGTGGTAAAGTGCCTTCGGCTACTTTCTGAGGTGGCAGCACTACAGAAAGCTAATGCCGATATCGGCATCGGCATCGCGTCCATCGCTTTTCATGCACGGTATGCGACGCTGACCATAGAACAGCCTGGCCGTAGCACAGTCGATGTCAGTGTCGATTACTCATCCTCCCGAGGGGAGGCCCTCTCTGATGCGCTCATTGGCGAGGGTTTCCCCGCCCGCCCTGTGCCGCGAGATGACGGAACTCTAGGGATGCCGTCGCCAGCGGATTCCGCTCTTCACAAGCATGCTTGGATCCTGAAGCAGATTGCATACGGTTCCGACCCCTGGACTGTTTATGGTCGGACATGGTCTGGGGAACTTATGGCCATCTGCTTTTCCCGTAATGGCTACACGGATGTCGTCTTCCGTATCGACGGTTATGAGCGAACGCTGACACTCTCCGTGTCGCACAGTGAAGACCCTGATCTCCTTATTGGCTTGAACTATTCAATGGTTGACTTGATAAGTCGTTATTGCGAGGGCCTCCACCATCTGAATGGGTTGGAGATCGGGGAAACTTCTGGAGGTGTGCGGGTGTTCATTTAGTCAAAGTTGTCATCGATAACTGACTGTCCATGCTATATCGCGGCGGCATTCCGCACGGGTCGCGGGGTCAACGAGGCCGGCGGTGGGGGAACGGTGACCGGCCACACAAGTTGGTGGGATGTGACCAAGTCGCCGCTTCCGTCCAGCCTTCTCGCGACGGCCGCAGATGATTCCGGTTGTGCCCGCGCCGTTTGCTGTTAACGAAACCT
>NZ_JAATEK010000102.1:0-3540 GCF_012034195.1 Microbispora sp. CL1-1 | reverse complement strand
TCCGGGTGAGGTCTTTGATCCAGATCATCGCGGCGCGGAGGTGGAGGCCGGCGAGGTAGCTCGCAGGGGTTTTGTCGTAGCGGGTGGCGATGCCTCGCCAGGCCTTCAGCTTGTTGATCAGGCGCTCGACGGTGTTGCGCTCCTTGTACAGGCCGGCGTCGTGGCTGACGGGCCGGCCGCCCTTGCTGCCCTTCTTCTTCCGGTTGGCGGCCTGGTCCCTCTTTTCCGGGATGACCACCTTGATGCGACGTCCGCGAAGGTAGGCGCGGTTGCCGCGGGAGGAGTAGGCCTTGTCGCCGGCGACCGCGCCGGGCCGGGTGCGGGGACGGCCGACGGGTACCCGGACGCGTACTTTCTTCAGCACGGGGATGAACTGCGGGCTGTCGGCGGCCTGCCCCGCGGTCACGACGAACGCCAAGGGGCGGCACCTGCGGTCGGCGGCGAGGTGAATCTTGCTGGTCTGCCCACCCCTGGAGCGTCCGAGCAGGGCAGCTTTCAACCGGAGCCTGCGCCGCCGCCGGATGTGCCGCCGTTGTTCTGCTTCGGCGTCGTTTCGGGCGTCCTGCTCCTGTTGTCCTTCCCGGTCGCCCCCTTTTGCCGGGCCCGCTCCTGTTCGGCAGCCTTCTCCAGGGCGGCCAGCACGTCCGGGTCAAGGTGCATCCCGGCGGCGTCGTGGTGCGCCCGAGCGGTGGTGGAGTCCACACTGACCAGGGATAAGTCCACCTCGCCGCGTTTGGCGGCTTCCGCGATCGCCCCTTCCAGCAGGGCTTCGAAGACGCCGGCATCCCTCCACTGCCGGAAGCGGTTGTGAACGGTCTGCCAGGCGCCGAACTCCTGCGGGATCTCCCGCCACTGCCCACCCGTCCTGAACCGCCAGATCACCCCCTCGAACTGCTGCCGCAGCCGCTCAGGGTACGGGCCGAACCTGCCGATCGGGAGATATGGCTTGATGAACTCCCACTCCTCATCCGTCAGTTGAGCACGCGTCACACACGCCGATCTAACGGATCAGGCCACGACAAACAGGCGAATCCGAAAGATTGATCACAACTTCCGGCAGTGTGACCGGCGGGGCCTGCACCGGCCTTGATCGGGTGCCTACCAGGGATCACAACTTCGTGCTGTCAGTTGCAAACTCGTGGTGCCACGCAGCCGTCCTCTCACCGGTCAATGTCCCCCAATCACGGGAGAGCTGATGCTCCGTCGTGTCCTCGTTGCGGGTGCGCTCGTCGCCTCCGCCCTCGTCGCTCCCGCTACGCTCGAGGCCCCGGCCGGTGCCACAGCCACCCATTCGGCCAGCGCTGCGGCGAGCTGCTACAAGCGGGTCGGCAACCACTGGAACTGCATCACCCCCGGCGCATACTGCCCGGCGGCCGCGCACGGGAAGTACGGGTACGCGAAGGTCACGGGCAAGCGGTACCGCTGCTCGTATTACACGAGCAACCGGCGGTGGCACTGGAAGCGGGCGTAGAGCACGACGAGGGGGGTGCGCCGGGGCGCGTCGGCGCGCGTCGAGGATGTTGGGACGCCCGGCAGGCGGCGCACTCCCGTTACCGCTCTCATGAGCTCAGCTGGTGTGGGGCGGCGAGCTGGCCTGGGTGGGACCTGGTGCCGCCTCAGACGGACACCGGGTCGGCTCGCCGGCCTCCCTGAACATGTGCGTTGAGCTACTCGGCTCCTCAGGGTCGGGTAAGCCCTCCGCGTCGGAGTTCCCACGCTGGCTCATTCCTGCCCTGCCCTACCGGGACTCCCTCGGCGGCATCCCGCTGGGATCAGGCGAGGGCATCGCCGAACCCGTACATGGGCGAGAAGACCCTCGAGACCGGCGAAACCCACTGCTACGGCCTCAATTAGGGTGCCTCGGAGGTAGTCGAGGCCGATCTGGTCGTCGATGCCACCGGCCGAGGCTTGCGGACGCCCCCGTGGCTGCAGGAGCTCGGCTACCGCAAGCCGGAGAAGGACCGGGTGAAGGTCGGCCTGGCTCACACCACCCACACTTCAGGCTGCGGTCCGACCTCTATGAGGGCGACCTGTCGATCAACTCGCTGGCTCTGCCCGCCAACGCGCGCGGCGCGTTCTTCCCAAAGCTGCCCGGCGACGTGAGCCAGCTGACGCTCACCGGCATGCTCGGCGACCTCCAACCAACCTGGAGGGCTTCCTCGCCTTCGCCAGGTCGCTGACGGTGCCGGAGATCTATGAGGCTCTGGCGACGCCGAGCCGCTCGACGACGGGGCCTTCGCCGATCGTCACCGACGCCGCCGGAGAAGGACCGCCACCAGCTCACCAGCTACCTCCGCTCCATGTGCTCCCAGGCGGCGCTGCAGGGCAGTGATCCGGACGTGGGCATCGCCATGGCGCTCCCGCTCGACCTGGCCGTAGCCGACACGGCGCCGTCCTTCGGGCACGTCGGAACCAAACTGCCGGTCGCCGAGCGGGCGCGCGGCGCAACGACGACCATGGCTTAAGGGTCATTGCGACAGATGCGCTTCTGGTTGTAAGACGGGTTGCGCGTTCTTGTTCACCCGGACAGACGAGACGGGAAAACGACGATGACTGTTATCGGAACCTGGAACGTCGAGAATCTGTTCAAATTCACGCTGGGGAGCAAGTTCGGTCCGACCAGCCAGGCGGCGTACGACGCCAAGATCGAGGGCCTAGCCGCGACCATCACCAGGGCAGGCGTCGACGTCCTGGCCGTGGAGGAGGTCGGCGACCCCGACGCGCTCGCCGAGCTGGCGGCCCGTTTGGGCGATGGGTGGCAGCACGTCACCTCCGGGATCTTCGATCCCGGGCACCCCATCCGGGTCGGGTTGTTGTCCCGACTTTCGGTCGAGGTTGTCGCTGACCGAGCGACCTTCCCCCAGCAGCTGTCTGCGATTCAAGCCGGCGATGACGGCGCGACGGCCCACCAGATGGGCCGGGGCGCCCTGGCCGTCCGCGTCACCGAACCCGACGGCCGGACCATCAACGTTATCGTCGCGCACCTGAAGAGCAAGCTGCTGTCGTTCCCGACAGGGCCCAATGGGCGGCCCCGCTTCCAGCCCCGGGACGAGGGCGAACGGGCCCGGGTAGCTGCCTACGCCCTGTACCGGCGGACCGCTGAGGCCGTCACCGTACGTGCCTTGGCCGACGAACTGCTCGCTGGTCAGGGAGAGGCGCGCCAGGTCATGGTGATGGGCGACTTCAACGACGAGCCGGAGGCCGCTACCACCCAGATCCTGCTGGGCCCGCCCGGCTCCGAATTGGGCACCAGGGGCGCCGACCAGCCCGACCGGGGCGACAAGGCCCGGCTATGGAACCTCGCCCCTCGTATCCCCGCTGCCGAGCGGTTCTCCCGGGTCTTTCACGGTCGTGGCGAACTCATCGACCACCTGCTGGTTTCGCACGTCCTCGTCGCCCGCGCCGTCGAGGTCCATACGATGCGTCCGGAGGACGGGGCCAGCCCGCACGACGGGCTGCCCTCGATGACCGAAGACCCCACCAGCCGTCGCGACGCGCCGGCCTCCGACCACGCCATGCTCTTCACCCGGCTCAGCCCCT
>NZ_JAATEK010000101.1:0-3625 GCF_012034195.1 Microbispora sp. CL1-1 | reverse complement strand
GTCCTACTCTCCCACACCGTCCCCGGTGCAGTACCATCGGCGCTGACAGGCTTAACTTCCGGGTTCGGAATGTAACCGGGTGTTTCCCTGCCGCTATGACCGCCGTAACCCCACGAAACACACAACCTAGTGGTTGCTGTCTCTGAGATCACATAGTGAACGCGAACATCTATGGTCAAGTCCTCGGCCTATTAGTACCGGTCAGCTCCACACATTACTGCGCTTCCACTTCCGGCCTATCAACCCCATCATCTCTAGGGGGCCTTACCCACACACGGTGGTGGGAGACCTCATCTTGAGGCGAGCTTCCCGCTTAGATGCTTTCAGCGGTTATCCCTACCGAACGTAGCCAACCAGCCGTGCTCCTGGCGGAACAACTGGCACACCAGAGGTTCGTCCGTCCCGGTCCTCTCGTACTAGGGACAGCCCCTCGCAAGTCTCCTGCGCGCGCAGCGGATAGGGACCGAACTGTCTCGCGACGTTCTAAACCCAGCTCGCGTACCGCTTTAATGGGCGAACAGCCCAACCCTTGGGACCTACTCCAGCCCCAGGATGCGACGAGCCGACATCGAGGTGCCAAACCATCCCGTCGATATGGACTCTTGGGGAAGATCAGCCTGTTATCCCCGGGGTACCTTTTAGCCGTTGAGCGACACCGCTTCCACACGCCGATGCCGGATCACTAGTCCCAGCTTTCGCTCCTGCTCGACCCGTCAGTCTCACAGTCAAGCTCCCTTGTGCACTTACACTCGACACCTGATTGCCAACCAGGCTGAGGGAACCTTTGGGCGCCTCCGTTACCCTTTAGGAGGCAACCGCCCCAGTTAAACTACCCACCAGACACTGTCCCCCACCCGGATCCACGGGCGCGGGTTAGACGTCCAAAACGACCAGAGTGGTATTTCACCAATGACTCCACGATGACTAGCGTCACCGCTTCCCAGTCTCCCACCTATCCTACACAAGACGCTCCAAACGCCAATGTCAAGCTGTAGTGAAGGTCCCGGGGTCTTTCCGTCCTGCTGCGCGAAACGAGCATCTTTACTCGTACTGCAATTTCACCGGGCCTGTGGTTGAGACAGCGGGGAAGTCGTTACGCCATTCGTGCAGGTCGGAACTTACCCGACAAGGAATTTCGCTACCTTAGGATGGTTATAGTTACCACCGCCGTTTACCGGCGCTTAAGTTCTCACCTTCGCACCCCGAAAGGCGCTAAGCGGTCCCCTTAACGTTCCGGCACCGGGCAGGCGTCAGTCCGTATACATCGTCTTACGACTTCGCACGGACCTGTGTTTTTAGTAAACAGTCGCTTCCCCCTGGCCACTGCGACCCCCACCAGCTTCGAACGCAAAGTCCTACACCAGCAGAGGTCCCCCTTCTCCCGAAGTTACGGGGGCAATTTGCCGAGTTCCTTAACCACAGTTCACCCGACCGCCTTGGTATTCTCTACCTGACCACCTGAGTCGGTTTAGGGTACGGGCCGCCGCGACACTCACTAGAGGCTTTTCTCGGCAGCATAGGATCACCCACTTCGCCACAATCGGCTCGGCATCACACCTCAGGCTAATGAGAGACGGATTTGCCTATCTCTCGCCCTACATGCTTACCCCGGGACAACCACCGCCCGGGCTGGGCTACCTTCCTGCGTCACCCCATCGTTTACCTACTACCAGATCAGGCCAGGCGTTCACCCTGACGCCGGCTCCGAAGAGCCAACCGGGCTAAGGACCCTTAGTATCACTGGATTCGATATGGGCGCATCACAGCGGGTACGGGAATATCAACCCGTTATCCATCGACTACGCCTGTCGGCCTCGCCTTAGGTCCCGACTTACCCTGGGCGGACGAACCTGCCCCAGGAACCCTTGGTCATCCGGCGCAGAAGATTCTCACTTCTGACTCGCTACTCATGCCTGCATTCTCACTCGCACGACCTCCACCACACGATCACTCGGCAGCTTCACCGGCTCGCACGACGCTCCCCTACCCACCACCAGCACAAGTGCCGGCGGTGCCACGACTTCGGCGGTGTACTTGAGCCCCGCTACATTGTCGGCGCAGAATCACTTGACCAGTGAGCTATTACGCACTCTTTCAAGGATGGCTGCTTCTAAGCCAACCTCCTGGTTGTCACTGCGACTCCACATCCTTTCCCACTTAGCACACGCTTAGGGGCCTTAGTCGGTGATCTGGGCTGTTTCCCTCTCGACCACGGAGCTTATCCCCCGCAGTCTCACTGCCACGCTCAACTTACCGGCATTCGAAGTTTGGCTGACGTCAGTAACCTTGTCGGGCCCATCAGCCATCCAGAGCCCTACCTCCGGCAAGCACACGCAACGCTGCACCTAAATGCATTTCGGGGAGAACCAGCTATCACGGAGTTTGATTGGCCTTTCACCCCTACACACAGGTCATCCCCCAGGTTTTCAACCCTGGTGGGTTCGGTCCTCCACGCAGTCTTACCCACGCTTCAACCTGCCCATGCGTAGATCACCCCGCTTCGGGTCTACAGCATGCGACTCAAACGCCCTATTCAGACTCGCTTTCGCTACGGCTCCCCCACACGGGTTAACCTCGCCACACACCATAACTCGCAGGCTCATTCTTCAAAAGGCACGCAGTCACATCACAGCCACCCGAAGGCGACTACGCTCCTACGGCTTGTAGGCACACGGTTTCAGGTACTATTTCACAACCCCTCACCGGGGCGCTTTTCACCTTTCCCTCACGGTACTCGTCCACTATCGGTCACCAGGAAGTATTTAGGCTTACCAGGTGGTCCTGGCAGATTCACACAGGATTCCTCGAGCCCCGTGCTACTCGGGAACACCCCCAGCAGTCGGCAAGATTTCGCCTACCCGGCTATCACGGTCTACGGCCGCCCTTCCCAGAGCGTTCGACTACCCCACCGATTTCTCACTGCCTGAAGAGACGGCGGTCTCCTCCGGAAGGTCCCACAACCCCGCACACGCAACGCCCGCCGGCTATCACACGCGCACGGTTTAGCCTCCTCCGCTTTCGCTCACCACTACTCACGGAATCACTATTGTTTTCTTCTCCTACGGGTACTGAGATGTTTCACTTCCCCGCGTTACCACCAACCGCCCTATACATTCAGACGGCGGCAACACCACATGACTGGTGCTAGGTTTCCCCATTCGGACATCCCCGGATCAACGTCTGGTTGGCGACTCCCCGAGGCTTAACGCAGCCTCCCACGTCCTTCATCGGCTCCTGATGCCAAGGCATCCACCGTGTGCCCTAACTAACTTGGCCACAAAGATGCTCGCGTCCACTATGCAATTCACAAACAACAACCAGACAACCAGCCCACCCCACCACCAAACACCCGAACCCCCACCGCAAGCCCACCCACAACAGGCGAACCCACAAGCAAGGACCCCGGCCGGTATGGCAGGAGACCAGCCCTGAAGAAAACCAACCCCACCACGACCACCACAACCAGCAGCGGCCAGGCGAACGGGCCCGTTTCCTCAGGACCCAACAGTGTGCCCAACCAACCCCAGCCCCCGAAGCCCACGCTCCCACTCCGTGATCACTCACGGCGGTACTAGCAGACCCGGCAACCACGACCGGCTGAATAACCAGTGCTCCACTAATGAGC
>NZ_JAATEK010000100.1:0-3656 GCF_012034195.1 Microbispora sp. CL1-1 | reverse complement strand
CTAGGGACAGCCGCTATGTGACCTGTCCCCGGGCTTCCTGCTACCGTCAGCGAAACTTCCAACCCTCAAGTCTCACAACATCCAGAAAGCGAACACAGGGAATCCCCATAAGCTTACAGATGTAGGGAATCTTCGGCCGATTCTCAGTTCCGTCACTACCCTCTCCTGTGACCACTGTTGCCCCAGTGATTTTAGCGACGGCAATAACGAAAGGGTCGGCCCTATTTTTATTTTTCTGATTTTTCACCAATAGAGGGTACTCTTGAAGGATCTGTTGAACCTCGCGCACGACAATAAGATCTGTGGGTTTTACGAGGGCGGCAGAACCAACTTTCTCACACCAAGCCTTGACGGGCGCGGCATGGACGCGAGCCTCTTCCCACACCTCCTCTGAGCAGAAAAACCTCCCGCCAGAAACTAAAACTTCTACCTGATCCCACAGCCCCGGGAAGTTCTCCTCCGGATAGTACCTTTCCAGCCCGTCAATGAGAGCGCTTGTATCAACTGAGTACAAGCGCGAGGAGAGGTCGGTCAACGGACCGCCTCCTCAAGCTTCGGAATCTGGTCGTATTTGATATCCAAGTAGTTCGCGGCATCGAGCGACGAGATATTGCGCGAGTGGAATGCGTCGAGGACAGACGAGATGTAATGCCGCCCTAGATTGCGGGCCTTAACTACATAGTAGCTCGGTCCGCCCTCATTCGCCTGCTGGCGCTCCTTTTCCCGGCGCTGCGCATCAGCATACTCTTGGTCTAGCTGCGGTTTCATAGATCGATACAACTGCCACGTGGCCTTGCCAAGGTTGATGAGTCGCAGAAGTACCGCCTCTCGACTAGCACCAAACCTTCTGCCTACTCGTTCCAACTCATCGCTTGTCCACGGATAGTCTTCGGATCGACTACGAACATCGCGATCGGCGAGAAAGACGATCGGCGGCATCAGTATCGAGGCAGCCACCTGATTGCAGAAGCGCTCTACGAAGTCCTCTTCGCGAGGGTGCGTCGACGGTACATGCTCATGCAAATCACACATCCCACCAGCCCGGAGGGCTATATGAGACAGTTCGTGCATCAGGGTGAAGAGGCGAGGACTCGGCCAATCCTTTCCATTGAGCGCGATCACAGGATAAGGTTGTTCCGAGATGGAGAACCCCCGCATCTCACTCAAGAGGATATCCCTTGTGTTGATCACGAGGATACCCTTACGCTCTACTGCGTCCACGTAAGCGTTTAGCGCGTCATGGCGACTAGCCCAGTTCCTAGGCGCCCAAGTCTCAACACCCAGGTAGGCTCGCAGGGCCGTCGCAACTTCCTCCGCCCCTTGTCGCGTCGAGACAGCCGGCAGGGGATCAGTCGCGATTACAGAACTAGACGCTATCTCGGCTAGTTCCAAGAAGACCTCGCGCTGAGTGATAGCCCGTTTGAACTCCGCATGCATCGCAACCGACCACTGGGTCCCCTGCGCAACCTGCAAGCGGCGAAAATCGCGAAGGGCGTCAAAGTCCTTGGGCGGCTGCGAGAGCAGCAGAACAGCTAGCGGGCGCTTGTAGCACTCAGAGATTTTTCTCAGCTGCTTGAGCGTAGGCTGGAGCTGTCCGTTTTCCCACTTTTGTAACGTGGTGATATTGACAGTCAGCTTTGCAGCAGCTTCCGGCTCACCAAAACCAGCAGTTCGCCTAGCCCATTGGAGCACGGATGGCGCGACGGGGATGCGATCTGACGTGCTCATACCAACTACTCTCCCCCTTCTTCCCGATCTATACCAGTCCTGCTAACCGATTTGTTATCTCAAGGCTAGGGCGCCGGTAGCAGGCTGGAAGACCTTGGGGCGACATGGTGGATAACAGGGACATGCTTGGCGGCGTCGGGCTGCAACACTTCAACTGGGGCCTTCGTCGCCGTCATGACAGCTTCGACCAGGTCTCAATTCATCCTCCTACGGCCGGCCTCCGCGTTCGTGCAGCCAGTCGCTTCGACGACACTCGGTCTGAGTTGGTTAAGCACAGAGATCAGCAGATTCGATGGTGGGGCACCGAACTCGCAGCCCTTCGCCTGATCCGCCAACCCCGCGGGCTTCCCTGACTGATCCCTTCGCTGTCTCGTAGGCAGCGCGGCCCGCTACCGCATTCCCTCAGGTCAAGTAGGGCGGGCCAGCCAGGGCAGAGTACGGCAAAGGACAAGTGCACGGCCACGCTGCCCCCTAGTGTCGCAGCCCTCACAAGGCTCCCCATGCACCTGTGTCGCGTTCGCTAGCACTAGAGCTAACGGCTTCCGGCACCGAAAGCATCACACCGCAGAGTCGATTGATCACTGTGTGACTGGCTCATCCTGTGACGGCCGCCATACCTATCTACCTACCGCGCACGCGCGCGTACCACCATGCGTCACCGTGGTGCAAGCTCTCCGAGGAAGCCAGAGCACAACTTGATCCGGGCATCCACCCCTGTGCGCTGAAGTCGCAGGACAACGTCAACGACCGGCCTGATCAGCATGACTGATCGACCGCTGTCGCCCCATCACACCTTATCTATCTAACGCGCACGCGCGCGCGATACCACCTAGCCCTGTCTGACGCAAGCCCGTTGGCTAGCGTCAGGCCAGCAACAATTTCGCAATTCCCTCCGAAACCACCACTTCTCACAAGTCAGCATCGGAAAAATGGATTAAAGCATTCCAAGGAGAATTCGTAGCAAACCACCAATCATGCACTGCGATTAGTGGACTATGATAGAAGCGCATGAGACTGGGCAAATCGCTATCATGAGGATATAGCCCTATTCTATTGCTACCAAACTCGCCTCCTAATAATTTAATTTCACACCTCGTGCATGGCATGTGGAGGCATATATTCACCCAGCGGCCGCGTGCAGAACTGGGTCAGCATGATTTCCCGATTAGGTTCTCCGGAACCCCGTTCGGTAGAGATAGAGACTTCCCCTTGCACTGAAGGTGTGCTAGATCGCGCGTGCGCGCGCGTTACCCGCGCGCGTCGCCCGCGTGCGCGCGCGATACTCGCCAGAAGGCTCTCAGGTCAACGCTGACACCCCGAAGCATCCGCCCAGGGGAAAATCATTACCCTGCCAACCCAAGCGCCTTAGGGGCGATCTCAGGGCCACGGAAGGGGTACACTTTGCCGAGGGCATGGCGCTCCATCGTGAAACGCGCCATAATGTCCGTGCCGTTTCATAGAAACGGAAACGACCCCTCCGGCGGCATCCGAAGGGGTCGTAATTTCTCGAAACGTGAACCGTCTAGGAGGTCACACGTGTACGACACCGTACCTGAAAACCGCCCAGAGGGCCAGGTCAGCAGGTGGGAAGGGGCCCAGCAGGGAACCACGACCGGGCCGATGGACATGCCTGCAACCGGGCTCCTGGCCTATCCCGCTGTGATCGTCATCGGGACGACGCTGGTCCTGGGAGTGTTCTGTGGTGTCGTCCTTCCCGCCGTCTGGTCGCGTCAGGCCGCGCGGCGCAGGGCCGCGTACACCGTGATGGACCGCATCCTCAAGTTCATGCGCCCAAGGTCCTGAGATCATGAGGGCGGCTCCTCGGTATCGCCGTGGGGCCGCCCGGGTCTGGCCACAGGTGAACGAGGGCAGTGACCAGTCGGTCTCACGCGGTCTCAGTTTGGGTCTCAGTTCACCTTCGTCCGCAG
>NZ_JAATEK010000010.1:0-231027 GCF_012034195.1 Microbispora sp. CL1-1 | reverse complement strand
CATCCACGACCCTTCCGACCGGAACTACCTCAGGGAAATGGGCGGCCTCTTCGGGTTGATCCAGCGGGTGGAGAACACTCATCACTTCGAGGGCGAGCTACGCGTGGATGAGGAGGCCGCCAAGAACCAGATGCTACTCGCGACCGCAAGCGGAGGATTCGGTGCCCTCAGCTTCTCCAACCCTTTCGGCCCAGGAACGATGGCGCAGATCTTCACCGCTCTTGGTACGCCTGCACTCAACGAAGCATTCGACACAGGACATGCGCTGAAAGCCCTCAAAGCCAATATGGATGCATCCCGCCATCAGGTCTTCCAGGTGGAGGTACCCGTAGTGCAGGGACTTGTCGACGCAGGGGCAGTGCATCCGCGGCCGAATGCGAGCTGGGTCAGCAACGGGCGAGTCATCCCCAATGCAGCCCTGGTCGACTGGATCAGTCTGCACGCCGACACTCGGTACGCGGGAAGGTCGCTCACAGACTGGATAACGGAGGCGCAGACCGCCATGAGGATGCAGCAGTGAAAGCGAAGAATCTTGCGGTGATCACGATGTGCCTCCTCGTCCTGCTCGCCGGATGCACCGAAGAAAGACGGTCTCCTCCCGCTTATGACGAAGTGACGAGACGCGACGCGGCGCTCGTGGCGGTGGTGCAATGTCTTGTCGATCACGGCGAAGTCCCGCCCGCACACCTCTCACACCAGCCGTGGCTGAGGGACAAGAAGGTGCGGCCCGGCGCCGAACTCGTGACATGGCGGAGCGATCACGGAGACACCATTTATGCGGGCAAGACGTTGCAGGCGTGGGAGGACGAGGCGACGGCGGGGTGGCCGGGGTGGAGGTGTCCGTTGTGAGCACGCAGCTCAGGCGGTGAGGACCCGTACGACTCCGGTGAGGGCGAGCTGGAGGAGAGCGAGGGGCACCAGGACGGTCCAGGCGAACTTCTGCAGCTGGTCCTCGCGCATCCGGGGATAGCTGACACGCACCCAGATGACGACGAAGGCCAGGGCGAAGACCTTCACCAACGTCCACACCGGGCCGGGCAGGAGAGGGCCCTGCCAGCCGCCGAGGAACAGCACGGTCGTCAGCGCGGAGAGCACCACGATCCCGGCGTACTCGGCCAGCATGAACAGGGCGAAGCGGAACCCGGCATATTCGGTCATCGGGCCCATGATGATCTCGGATTCCGCGATCGGCATGTCGAACGGCGGCCGGCGCAGCTCGGCCAGGCCGGCGACGAAGAACACGAAGGCCCCGATCGCCTGCCAGGGCAGCCACCACCAGCGCCACTGCTCGGCGATGCCCTGGAGAGACAGGGTGCCCGCGGCCATCGCCACGCTGGAGGCGGCGAGCACCAGCGGCAGCTCGTACGACATGAGCTGGGCGGCGGCCCGGATGCCGCCGAGCACGCTATATTTGTTGGCCGAGGCCCACCCGGCCATGATCGCACCGAGCACGCCGACGCCCATGACCGCCAGCACGAAGAACAGCCCGGCGTCGAGGTCCACGGCCGCGAGCCCGGGGCCGACCGGGATCACGACCATCACGACGAGGTACGGCACGAGCGCCACCGCGGGGGCGATCGCGAAGACCCGCCGGTCGGCGGCGGCCGGGATGACGTCCTCCTTCTGGGCGAACTTCACGCCGTCCGCGAGGAGCTGCGCCCACCCGTGGAAACCACCGGCGTACATCGGCCCGAGGCGGGACTGCATGTGGGCCATGGCCTTGTGCTCCATCTGCCCGACGATCAGCGGCAGCAGCAGGAACGCCGCAACCACGACGACCAGCCGGACCGCTATGTCGAGCACCTCGGCCATGACGCCCCTCTCACCCGGAGGCCCAGTCGGGTGGCACCCCCGGCGGCAGCATCCTGCGGCGGCTCGGCGAGCCGTGGTCGGACTCCCCCGGCTCCTTGGCCCCGGGCCATGCCTTGGCGACCCGGGCGGCCAGCACGAAGTCCTTGCGCAGCGGGTGGCCCTCGAAGCCGTCCGGCAGCAGCAGCGGACGCAGGTCCGGGTGGCCGTCGAAGACGACGCCGAACATCTCGTACGTCTCGCGTTCGTGCCAGTTCGCCCCGCGGAAGACGCCGGTGGCGGTCGGCAGGCGGGGGTCCGCGCGCGGCACCCGGGTGCGTACGAGCAGGTGGGCGAACGCGACCGGGTCGAACACGTGGGCCACGACGGCGAACGCCTCGGGCGGCTCGTCCACGGCGGTCAGCCAGTCGAAGAACTCGAACCCGGCCGAGCGCGCGAACGCCAGCGCGTCGGTCCACTCGCCGGGGTCCACGTCGAGCACGTCCTGGCCGAAGGAGTCGGTGACGCGCGAGCCGTACCGCTCGCGAACGGCGCCGGCGCTCATGCGTCCGCCTCCGGCGGGTAGCGGTCTTCGAGCGTCTCGCCCGCGATCTTCTCCTGGAGCTTCATGATCCCGTGGAGCAGCGCCTCGGGGCGGGGCGGGCACCCGGGGACGTACACGTCCACGGGGATGATCTGGTCCACGCCCTTGGTGACGCAGTACGAGTCCCAGTAGGGCCCGCCCGAGTTGGAGCAGGCGCCGAACGAGATGACGTACTTGGGGTCGGGCATCTGCTCGTACAGCCGGCGTACGGCGGGGGCCATCTTGTCCGTCACCGTGCCCGACACGATCATGAGGTCGGCCTGCCGGGGGCCGTTGGCGAACGGGATCACCCCGAAGCGGATGAAGTCGTGCCTGCTCATCGACGTGGCGATGAACTCGATGGCGCAGCAGGCCAGCCCGAAGTTGAAGACCCACAACGAGTAGCGCCGGCCCCAGTTCAGCACGAACTTCATCGGTTTGGGCGCCAGCCTGGACGCCGGCCCCACCGTGGGCATCGGGAGATCGTTCACGGGCATGCGGTCACCGCCATGCCGTCCATTGTCCTCCCCCGGGCCGGTCGGGTCACGTCCAGGCCAGCACCCTCTTGCGCCAGGCGTAAAGGATGCCGAGCGCGATGAACGCGAGGAAGACGAACATCTCCACCAGGGTCGTCATGCCGTATCCGGGGGCGGCGAAGACGGTCGCCCAGGGGAAGAGGAACACGGCGTCGACGGCGAAGACCACGTAGAGGTACGTGAAGACGTAGTAGCGGATCTGCGACTGCGCCCAGCCCTCGCCCACGGGATCGACCCCGCACTCGTACGTCGTGAGCTTCTCGGGGGTCGGCCGGCTGGGACGTAACATGCGGTTCACGAACAAACCGCCCGCGAAGATCGCTACGCCGACGAGGAAGAGGACGACGACCACGACATAGGAGCCGAAGTATCCACTCATACCGCCTCCCGGTCTCGAGGATAACCCCGGCACGGTCTCAAGGGCTGAACACCTGACGGTCACATCCGAGTGCCCCGCATATAGTTGAGGATCGTGACCCGAATCAAGCTCGTCGCCCGTCTGCACCTGGACCTGTGCCGGCTCGCGTCGGGCCTGTGTCGTCCGGATGGTTCGCGAAGCTGACGGTGCGCCGCCCCCGGCGGCCGAGGCACCACGGGAACGCGCCACAGGTGCGGAAAGTCCCGGCAGACGCACCAAGAGTGCGCATCTGCGAAAAACCAGCGTGACCCCGATGGATCTAGCATGGACATGACAACGTGCCACCAGCAGGCAGCCCTGGGCGCGTCAAGGAGGACTGAGGAGCTGTGACCAAGCAGGTTCAGCAACTCGACCGCGTGATCATCCGGTTCGCGGGTGACTCCGGCGACGGAATGCAGCTCACCGGTGATCGGTTCACGGCGGAGACGGCCCAGTTCGGCAACGACCTGTCGACGCTCCCCAACTTCCCGGCGGAGATCCGCGCTCCCGCCGGCACCCTCCCCGGGGTGTCGAGCTTCCAGTTGCACTTCGCCGACCACGACATCCTGACCCCCGGCGACGCGCCCAACGTGCTCGTCGCCATGAACCCCGCCGCGTTGAAGGCGAACCTCGGGGATCTCCCCAAGGGCGCCGACATCATCGCGAACACCGACGAGTTCACCAAGCGCAACCTGTCCAAGGTGGGCTACGACGGCAACCCGCTCGAAGACGACTCGCTGGCCGAGTGGCGCCTGCACGCGGTGCCGCTGACCTCGCTGACGGTCAAGGCGCTCGAGGGCTTCGACATCTCCAAGAAGGACGCCGAGCGGGCCAAGAACATGTTCGCGCTCGGTCTGCTGTCGTGGCTCTACCACCGGCCGACCGAGGGGACGATCCAGTTCCTGGAGGCCAAGTTCGCCAAGAAGCCGGAGATCGCCAAGGCGAACATCGCGGCCTTCCAGGCGGGCTGGAACTACGGCGAGACCACCGAGTCCTTCTCGGTGTCGTACGAGATCAAGCCGGCCACGCTCCGCCCTGGCACCTACCGGAACATCTCCGGCAACCAGGCCCTGGCGTACGGGCTGATCGCGGCGTCGGTGCAGTCGAAGCTGCCGCTGTTCCTCGGGTCCTACCCGATCACCCCGGCGTCCGACATCCTGCACGAGCTGTCCAAGCACAAGCGGTTCGGGATCCGCACGTTCCAGGCCGAGGACGAGATCGCCGGCGTGGGCGCCGCCCTCGGCGCGGCCTTCGGCGGGTCGCTCGGCGTGACCACGACCTCCGGCCCGGGCATCGCGCTCAAGGCCGAGACCGTGGGCCTCGCGGTGACCACCGAGCTGCCGCTGATCATCGTGGACGTGCAGCGGGCCGGGCCCTCGACGGGCATGCCGACCAAGACCGAGCAGACCGACCTGCTGATGGCGATGTACGGCCGCAACGGCGAGTCGCCGGTGCCGGTGCTGGCGGCGGCCACCCCGTCGGACTGCTTCACGATGGCGATCGAGGCGGCGCGGATCGCGCTGAAGTACCGCACGCCGGTCATGCTGCTGTCGGACGGCTACCTGGCCAACGGCTCGGAGCCCTGGCGCATCCCGGACCTCGACGAGCTGCCGGACATCTCGGTGCGGTTCACCACCGAGCCGAACGGCGACGACGGCACGACCTACCTGCCTTATCGGCGTGACCCCGAGACGCTGGCCCGCCCGTGGGCGGTGCCCGGCACGGCGGGGCTGGAGCACCGGATCGGCGGCATCGAGAAGGCCGACGGCACCGGCAACATCTCCTACGATCCGAACAACCACGACAAGATGGTGCGGCTGCGTCAGGCCAAGATCGACGGCATCGACGTGCCCGACCTGACGGTCGACGACCCCGACGGCGACGCCCGGGTGCTCGTGCTCGGCTGGGGCTCGACGTACGGGCCGATCGCGGCGGCGGCCCGCCGGGTGCGCGCGGCGGGGCACAAGGTGGCCCAGGCGCACCTGCGGCACCTCAACCCGCTGCCCGCCAACACCGGCGAGGTGCTGCGCTCCTACGACAAGGTGCTGCTGCCGGAGATCAACCTCGGTCAGCTCGCCATGCTGCTGCGGGCCCGTTATCTGGTCGACGTGATCAGCTACAACCGGGTGCGCGGGCTCCCCTTCAAGGCCGCCGAACTCGCCGCCGTCATCCAGGACGTGATCGAAAGTGACTGAGACCCTGAACGGGAAGGGCCTGGCCCTGATCCCGCGTACGGACGCCAAGCAGACGCTGAAGGACTTCAAGTCCGACCAGGAGGTGCGCTGGTGCCCGGGCTGCGGTGACTACGCGATCCTGGCGGCGGTGCAGAGCTTCCTGCCCGAGCTGGGACTCAAGCGCGAGAACATCGTCTTCGTCTCCGGCATCGGCTGCTCCTCGCGGTTCCCGTACTACCTGAACACCTACGGCTTCCACTCGATCCACGGGCGGGCGCCGGCCATCGCGACGGGCCTGGCCACCTCACGGCCCGACCTGTCGGTGTGGGTGATCACGGGTGACGGCGACGCGCTGTCGATCGGCGGCAACCACCTGATCCACGCGCTGCGCCGCAACGTCAACCTGAACATCCTGCTGTTCAACAACAGGATCTACGGCCTGACCAAGGGGCAGTACTCCCCGACCTCCGAGATCGGCAAGATCACCAAGTCGACGCCGATGGGCTCGCTGGACAAGCCGTTCAACCCGATCTCGCTGGCGCTCGGCGCGGAGGCCGGGTTCGTCGCCCGGACCATCGACAGCGACCGCAAGCACCTGCAGGGCGTGCTGCGCCAGGCCGCCGAGCACCGCGGCGCCTCGCTGGTGGAGATCTACCAGAACTGCAACATCTTCAATGACGGCGCCTTCGACACGCTGAAGGACCCGGGCACCCGCGACGAGATCACCATCCGGCTCGAACACGGGCAGCCCATCGTCTTCGGCACCGGCGACAACGAGCGCGCCGTACGGCTGTCGCCCACGGGCGGCGTCGAGGTCGTGCGCCGCGCCGAGGTCTCCGACGGCGAGATCCTCGTGCACGACGCGCACAACCCCGACCCGTCGCTGGCGTTCGCGCTGTCGCGGCTGGACGAGCCGGCGTTCGAGCACGTGCCGATCGGCGTCTTCCGCTCCATCGACCGGCCGTCGTACGACCAGCTCCTCAACGAGCAGGTCCAGACGGCCACGGCCGCCAAGGGCGCGGGCAGCCTCGCCGACCTGCTCCACGGCGGGGACACCTGGACCATCGGCTGAACCCGGCCGCGACCGTCGCCCCACGCTCCACCGGGAGCGTGGGGCGACGGCGTATAGGCGGGACTACGCCGTGCGGAGCTTCTCGTAGTAGGCGAGGCAGTCGGCGTAACCGGGAAGCAGGCCCCGCGACCGCGCCTCTGCGAGCGTGGGCGCGGCCTCGTCCTTCGGCGACAGGACAGGCTCAAGCCCCTCCGGCCACGCGATGCCGAGCTCGGGGTCGAGCGGGTGCACCCCGTGCTCCCGCCCGGGAGCGTACGGCTGGGAGCACATGTAGGCGACCGTGGCCTGCTCGCTGACCGCCATGAAGGCGTGCCCCAGCCCTTCGGAGAGGTAGACCCCCCGGCGGCTCACGTCGTCGAGCAGCACGTTCTCCCATCGCCCGAAGGCGGGCGAGCCGACCCTCAGATCGACGACGACGTCGAGGACGGCCCCGGCCATGCAGGTGACGTACTTGGCCTGACCCACCGGGACCTCCGCGAAGTGGACGCCGCGCAGCACCCCCCGGTGGGAGACCGAGAGGTTGGCCTGCGCGAGGTGGAACCGATGGCCGAGCACCCCGGCCAGGTCCTCCGCCCGGAACCACTCCAGGAACACCCCGCGGTCGTCCTGGTGGACGGTGGGAGTGAAGACGTAGGCGTCCGGGATCTGCATCGGTTCCATCGTGCGGCACCTCGCTGGATGTCGATCGGGCGGAAGGGAAGCGGAGGGAGGCGGAAGGCCCCGCCGTCGCCGGCGGGGCCTTCCCTTGGTTCATCTCAGGAGACGGTCACCGTCTGGGTGGTGACGTTCGTGCGGTTGTCGGCTCCGGTCACGGTCAGCGTGATCCGGTAGGTGCCCGGCTGGGCGTAGGTGTGCGAGGCGGTCTGGCCGGTCTCCACCACACCGTCGCCGTAGCTCCAGGTGTAGGTGGCGATGGGCGCCGAGCCTGCGGTGGACGCCGAGGCGTCCACCGCGCAGGTCAGCCCGGTGCAGCTGGGCGTGAACGCGGCGGTCGGCGCGGCGGCCGTGCTGGTCGCGACCAGGTCGTCCACCGTGACCAGGACCGGTGCGTTCGTCGCGGTCCCCGAGAGGAACGAGCCGAACCCGACCCCGCCGGCCGCCTGAAGGCCCGCCGTCGAGTCCGTCGCGCTCATCTGCCACTCCGCCGGCTCGTCGCCGGAGGCGGCCCAGACCTTCGCCCGGAGGGTCGTGGGCGACGTACCGACCACCTGCATCCGGATCTTGAGCACGGTTCCTGCGCTGTAACTGAGACCGGAGACGGTCTGCTCGGACGTCAGCAGGGTGGAGGTGTTGGCCGCGTCGGTGCGGCCGAGCGCCAGCGCGACCGTGCTCGGCGGGAGCAGCCGCACCCGGGTCAGGTACTCACCCTGGCCGCTGACGCTCCGGCCGATGCTCCAGAGGTAGATGCCGTTGCCCGTCCCGGGCTTGTCGGTGGTGACGGAGAACGTGGTGTCCGAGGTCGTGCTGGACACGCCGTTCAGGTACGCCCGCCGGTTCGCGCTGGTCGAGGGCAGCGTGATCTTCGCCGCGCTGCCGTCCACCGCGAAGGAGGAGGCCGCCCCGGAGAGCGAGTACGCCCCGCCGGAGTCGGCCGAGCCCAGCCCGCCGGAGACCGTACGGCCGAAGGCGTCCGCGGCCAGCCCCGCGGGCGGGTTCGCCGGCGGCTGCGCCGTGACCACGTCGGTGTGCGTCCCCGTCGCGTTCGCGTCGTCGGTGACGGTCAGCTTGACCGGGTAGTCGCCTGCCGCCGGGTAGGTGTGGGTCGCCGTCTTCCCGCTGCCCGTGGCGCCGTCGCCGAAGACCCAGGCGTACGAGGCGACGGAACCGTCGGCGTCGCTGGACGCACCGGCGTCGAAGGAGCACTCCAACTCGGTGCAGGTCGCGGTGAACGACGCGGTCGGGGGCTGGTTCGCCGGCCCGTTGCCCGAGCCCTTCTGCCAGTGCGTGGCGACCTGCGCGTCGGTGAGCACGCCGTCGTAGACGGCCACCTCGTCGATCCGGCCGTTGAAGTTGTTGCTGGTCGGCCGGGTCGGCCAGGAGTTGAGGCTGTCGCCGCCGACCCTCCAGTAGCCGGTGAAGCTCTCGGCGCCCGTCTGCGGGTTGGTGCCGACGAGGGCGCCGTCGACGTACAGCTTCATGCCGCCCGAGCCCTGGGTCGCCACCATGTGGTGCCACTGGCCGTCGTTGTAGGAGGAGGTCGTGGTGATCACATTGAGGGTGCCGGTGTAGGTGCCGAAGACGAGCTTGCCGTCGTTCGTCATGTAGACGTGGCGGTCGTAGTTGGAGCTGGTCCCGGTGGCGGAGCTGCCCAGTCCGATCAGCTTGCCGCCGCTGGTCGTGGTCGTCTTGAACCACAGTTCCTCGGAGTAGTTCGTCGGGTTGGCGAAGGTCGTCGCCGAGGCGACCCCGCCGTTGGCGAACGCCACCGCCTTGTCCGACGTGTCGATGATCGCGCCGGCCTGGCCGTAGGTGACGCCGCTCGCGGTGTAGTTGCCCGCGATGCCGCCCTTGCCCGAGTCGGCGGCCACCGTGCCGCTCGCCTCGTTCAGCCGCCAGTAGAGCGTGGGCCCGTCACCGTAGACGGCCTTGCCGTACGCGTCCGAGGGGGCGGGCGGGATGGGGCTGGTCCTGCCGCTGGCCACGTAGTGGTCGATGACCTCGTCCTGCGACAGGGCCGACGGGTAGATCGCGACCTCGTCGATGTCGCCGTTGAGGTAGGAGCTCGTCGGCTGGTTCGGCCATCCGCTGAGGTTGTCCCCGCCGATGCGCCAGTATCCGTTGTACTGCTGCGCGCTGGTGGTGGCGGCGGACTGGGCGACCCTGCGGCCGTCGACGTACAGGGTCATGCCGGCGGTCTCGCTGAGGCTGGCCGCGATGTGGTGCCACTTGCCGTCGTTGAAGCCCGGGGCCGAGTTCACGGTGCGGACGGCGCCGGGGTAGACGCCGAAAAAGATCCGGCCCGCGTTGTCCATGTAGACGTGCCGGTCGTAGCTGCCGCTGTTGCCGGTGGCCGCGCTGCCATAACCGACGATCTTGCCGCCCCTGTTCGTGGTCGTCTTCACCCACGCCTCGGCGGTGAAGCTCGCAGTCGCGGGGATCTGCGACTGGGTGACGGCGAACCCGCTCGAGGTGCCGTCGAAGTGGGAGGCCGCGTCGGAGTCGCCGACGCCACCGGTCGCGCCGTGCGTCACACCGCTGTTCTCGGTGACGTCGTTGAACGCCGCGTAGTCGTACGCGGTGGTGCCGCTGGTCTCACCGAGCCGCCAGAAGCTCGCCGGGCTGTCCGCGAGCACGGCCTCGGAGTAGTCGCTGGACGATCCCGTGCTCGCGATGGTGACGGGGTCGGAGGTGGCGCTGCCGACCGAGTTGCCCTGCGGGTCCTTCACCCGCACGCGGTAGGTGTGCGTGGAGCCCGGGGCGAGGCCGGTGTCCTTGAAGCCGAGCGCGGGCAGCGTCCAGAAGTTCGACTTGGCGGTGACGGTGCCGACCGGCGTGCTGTTCCCGTCCCGCAGGACTTCGTAGGTCAGCTTCTCGTTGTCCTGGTCCCAGGTCGCCTTCCAGCTCACCCTGGCCGTGCCCGACTGGAAGGAGATCGCGGTCGGGGTGAGGTCGGGGCCGGGGATCGGCGCGGCCTTCTTCGGCGCGATCGACTTGACCGCGAACCGGGTGAGGCCCTGCTGGGGGTTGCCGTTGACGTTGGTGAACTCGCCGCCGATGGCCACGTACTGGGAGTTGCCGGTGACCGACCAGCCGCCCTGGTACATGCCCGTGTAGCTGCCGGCGTTGAGCGAGGGGAACCAGTGGAGCAGGCCCGGCACGGGCTGGCCGCTGTAGTTGCTGTTCGAGCCCGGTGGGGCGTGGTCGGTGCCGACGGGGTAGGTCGTCTCGGCCAGCGCCCGGTGCCACGTCGTCGGGCTGGTCTCGGGGAACGCGCCGAGGGAGCTGCAGTCGTGCGCGTGGCCGACGCTGTAGAGCACCTGGCCGGTCACGAAGACCCCGTAGGTGGCCCCGTAGCAGTTGTCGAGCCAGACGAGGTCACCAGTGTAGGGGTCGGCCGCCCAGCGTCCGTCGAACCAATGGCCGCCCTCGCCGTCGTTGGCGCCGTACACCAGCGTGCCGTCCGTCACGAGGTCGTCGACGTAGGAGAACCTGTTGCTGTCGAGGCGTGTGGGGGTGGGCCGGCTGCTCCACGGCAGCGAGGCGCCGGTGACCGGGTCGACGGCGGTGATGCCGACCCGCGCCTCCCCGTTGAAGTTCTGGAACTTGCCGCCCACGATCACCCGGCTCTGGTCCGGGGCCATCAGCAGGGCGCGGATCTCGTCGTCCGGATCGATCTCCCACGACTGCAGGGCGCCGTTGCTCCGCGCCAGCGCCGCGGCGCGGTTGCGCGAGTAGCCGTTGACGTTGAAGAAGTTGCCGCCGGCGTAGACGGTGCTGTTCGAGACCGTGATCGCCCACACGGTGTTGGAGACCGACGCGTTGAAGGCCGTGTCGACCGCTCCCGTGGCGGTGTTGAAGGCGACGATGTGGTTGCGGGTCGCCCCGTCCACCGTGGTGAAGTCGCCGCCGACGTAGATGCGCGAGCCGTCCGGGGAGGCCGCGATCGAGCGGGCCTGCGCGTTCAGGGTGTGGGTGAACGGCAGCAGGTTCCCGGTCGTGATGTCGTAGGCGAGGATGTTGGCGCGGTTGACCTCTTGCGGGTCGCCGGGACTCGTGCCGGGCGGCCGGGCCTTCGAGAAGCTGCCTACGGCGTAGACCGTGTTGCCGACCGTGGCCTGCTTCCACACGACGCCGTTGATCTGCCACGTGGGCAGCGCGTCGGCCGTCACGGTCTCGGGTACGCCGGGTTCGGGGTCGATATCGGCCGCGGCGACCCCGCTCTGGGCGAGGCCGAATCCGGCGACGATGAGGAGTGCGAGCGCAGAGCGCTTTAACAGGGGTAATTTGGTGCGCACTTATACCTACTTCGTCCCGTGCGCCCTTATGGGCTGCGTTACGAAATAGATCGTAATGGAACGGTCTAATTACACCCGCCAGATCATTACCTTATTGGTTCCAATGCGATCACGATTGGGTCTAGTACCGCGCGAGGAGCCCTAGGACGGGGCTCCGGGAACGTCGCGCGCGCCCGACTGGGCGCCCAGCCAGCCTGCGACATCAGACGGGAGCGGGGCGCCGGCAGGAAGACCGGATTGGGCGTTTTCCGCCGGAACCTCACGACCGTGACGTTCTATTTGCGCCTGTTCCTGAATTCCGTTCAGCTTCATGTAAGTCCCGCCGCCCCGTGAGCGATCCGCCCACTTGACGAGCGCCCCGTGGTCGTCGCTTCTGCGGATATAGGCGTTGTAGTCCAGCGTGGCCATCTGCTCGGCCGTACGCCTGCCGGTGAGGTCCTGCACCGAGATCTGCGGCCCGCTGCCGCCTCCCTGGAGCAGGTTGTTGCGCACCTCGACCCCGGAGACGTTCCACGGCATCTTCGGGTCGGCCTGCTCCCGCGCGCCGTCGACGATGTTGATCTGCGACTCGCCGTTGCGCAGCGCCGTGTTGTTCCACAGCCGGACGTCGCTCGACTCGTTGACGTACAGCCCGTTCTTGCCGTTGTCGGCCACGAGGTTTCCCACGATGAGCGCACGCGCCGAGATCTCGAAGTCGATGCCGTGCCCGGCGTTCAACCAGGCGAGGTTGCGGGCGATCACGGCATCGGACACGGACTCGTCGAGCCACAGGCCCGGCCCGTGGTTGCGCTGGGCGCGGTTGCCCGTGAGCTGGAGCCCCGTCGACTTGGTCATCTTCATGCCGCCGGAGACGGGAGCCTGCTCGAAGCGCTCCCAGTTGTTGCCCTCCATCAGGTTGCCGGTCACGACGGCCCCGTTCGTGCGGTGCGCGTGCAGCCCGAGCTGCCCGTTGCGCAGCATCGCGTTGTGCCGCACGACGATCCGGTCGCCCAGGATGCTGAGCCCGGCGACCGCGGTGTCGGCGAAGACGTCGTTCTCGAACGTCATGTCGTTCCCGTATCCCTTCACCGCGCCCATCCGCTTCAGCGGCGTGGCGTAGCGGCGGAACCCGATGCCGAGAACGGAGGAGCCGTGGGCCAGGTTGAGGTAGAGCGCCTCCGCGAGAGTGCTGGCGCGCACCTCGTGCCCGGTCGGATCGGACCCGAGATAGAGCCTGCCGGTGTCGTAGTCGACGGCGAAGGTGCCGGGGGTGACCTTGTCCCGGTCGGCCACCTGCCTCTGCTGCTGACCGTCGACGAACACCTGGTCGGGCCAGTTGGCCACCGGGTTCTCCGGACCGACCATGTGCCAGGCCGGGCCGCCCCCCGCCGTCGGATCGGTGTTGTCGAAACGGACGGTCCAGCCGTCCCTGCGCCAGACGGACCCGTCGCGCACCCAGCCGTACACCGGCTCGGAGCCGTCGAACCACACCGCCTCGTGCGGGTACGCCTGCAGCGTCAGCCGCTTGCCGTACACCTCGACGGACTCGTGGTACACGCCGCCGCGGAGCACGATGACCGCTCCGGCGGGGGCCATCCGCACCGCCCTGCCCACCGTGCGCCACGGTGTGGCCTCGGACCCCGCGGCGGCGTCGTCGCCCCACGGCGCCACGAAGTACGCCCCCGGGGGCACGGTGTAGTTCGTGGTTCCGATGGTGAGCGGCCCGGCCGTACGCCAGTCGGTGACCGCCGCGTCGGCCGTCTTGTGGTTCCAGACCACGACGGCGGTGCCGACGAACGCCAGCATCGCCAGACCGGCGGCACCGGCCTTCCTCTTGAGGTACGGAGTTCTCATCTGACCACCTCGGGCGACGCCGCGTCTGGCGGCGGTTCGGGAGCGTTCGTCGCGCCGCCGGCCACGGAACGCGTCTCGTCCGCCGCCGGTTGACGCGCCAGAATGATCGTCCATGCGATGACGACGAAGAGCCACACCGAGTCGACGTTGGCCGGGGCCGCCACGGTCTCCGTGGTGATGCCGTCCACGGCGAAGAACACCATCAGCCCGAGCAGCATGGCGGCCTCCGTACGGATGTGCCGCAGCCGGGTCAGCGTCACGAGGCGAACCATCAGCGCCAGGGCCAGCATGCAGAAGAGGACCAGGCCGACCACCCCGCCCTCGACCAGGACGTTGACGAACGCGTTGTGGCCGCCCCCCAGTCCCATCTCGTCGAGGAAGAGCCCCCGGGTCGACGACAGGCCGTTCCCGAAGAAGGGCTCCGTCTCGAAGGCCCGCAGGGCGAACGTCCACAGGTCGGTGCGAGCGTTGAGGGTCTCCAGCTGCTCGACGGTCTCCCCACGGGTGGCGAACCCGACCAGCCGATCGGTGAAGGCCAGTCCGGCCACGATGGCCGCGGGGACCGCGATCATCAGGAACATCACCCGGCCGCGGGTGCCGCGGGCCAGCCAGCACATCACCGCCAGCCCGGCCAGGCAGCCGCCGGCCGCTCCTCTGGTGCCGGTGCCGATGAGAGCGGCGACCAGGATCGCGGCCGCGACCAGGTAGGCGGACAGGGGCCAGCTTCGCGGCGGCCCCCCGGGCAGCACGAACCCGGCGATGAGCAGGATGGCGATGCCGAGGAAGATGCCCGCGGTGACGGGATGGACGTAGAGCCAGTTGAAACGGTCCGCGGTCAGCGGCGTACGCGGAAAGGGCATGGCGACGCCGATACCGACGGAGACCACGACGAGCACGATGAACGCGTGGGCCAACCGCCACAGATCCTCTCGGTCCGCCCAGCTGATCATGACCTGGCAGACCGCGGCGATGATGAGCAACTGGACGGCGCGTACCGCGGCGAAGGCGGGAAACGGGGTCCAGAGCACGCTCAGCGCCGAGTAGGCGGTCCATCCCCAGGTGAGCAGCCGGATGGAGGAGGGCCGCCGTCGCGGGGCGCCGATGCCGAACCGGCGGTAGAGGTAGAGGGCGACCACCCCGTAGACGCCGACCTCCAGCAGGATCGTCGCGTCGACACCCCCGCCGATCGACTCACTGGCCGCGCGAGAGCGCAGTTTGTACTCGCTTGCGAGGATGAGTGCGATAGGTATGAGGACGGGCCACCAATGATGGTATTTATGGCGATGACGAGCCCTAATCATGCAGACTCTCCTCGCCCTGAGCCGACCTCCAGGTATGCACCCGAATAGGTCGACATTCTAGGCAGGCGGCCGCCACACATCAAGGAGAACCGAAAGTATGAGCGTGCGGGACCTGTTACCGGAGTCCGTCCTCGGAATCGGACGCAGTGCGTTCAGAGCGTATGGAATGGCGACGGCGCGGGCGAGGAAAGACCCCGACTTCCTTCTCATCGGCGCCAAGCGAGGAGGGTCCACGTCACTCTACTACGCGCTCCTGGAGCACCCGGGGATCATCCCCCTTTTTCCCAGCGCCGACCTGCTCCCCAAGGCGAACCATACAAAAGGGGTGCACTTTTTCGACAGCAACTACGAACGCGGCATGCGGTGGTACCGGTCGCACCTGCCCAGCCAGGCGGCCCGCGGGCGCGCCGCGCGGCGGAGCGGGATGCCGGTGCTGACGGGCGAGGCTTCGCCGTACTACCTTTATCACCCGCTGGCGGCCCAGCGCGCGGGCCGGGACGTGCCGGATGCCCGCATCCTTCTGATCCTGCGTGACCCGGTCGAGCGCACGTTCTCGCACTATCGGGAGCGAGTGCGCAACGGCGCCGAGCATTTGTCGTTCGAAGAGGCGCTGGACGCGGAAGCGGAGCGGACCGCGGGCGAGGAGGAGCGCCTCCTCAAGGATCCGGGTTATCGGAGCTACGCCCACGAGCAGCAGTCCTACGTGGCTCAGAGCGAATACGAGAAGGCGCTGCGGCGATGGTTCGACCACTTCCCCGCGGACAGGTTCCACGTGACCAGCAGCGAAGAGTTCTACCGGGACCCCCAGCGCGTCTGTGACGAGGCGGCCGCGTTTCTCGGCCTGCCGCCCGCCCCGCTGGCGCGGGCCGGGAAAGTATGGAACTCCGCCCCCAAAGCGGAAATCTCCGCGTCGACCAAGCGCCGCCTGATCGAGCATTTCGCCCCGCACAACGCCGCGCTGGAGAAACTGGTCGGCCGCTCGTTCCCGGACTGGGCGGCTCCCTGAACCGTGAACCACGGGGAGCTCTAACCGGCCAGCTCCCGCAGGATCCGCAGGAGCCGCTGAGCGAGATCGGGGTCATCCGTCGTTCGGCGGCTCACCACGTCGTGCCAGTAGACAGCGGCCTCGCCGTAGGTTCGCCCGGGAGGCGGACCCCCGTAGACGGCCTGACGGGTGGCCAGGAAGTAGGCCTCGTCGGCCTCCGGCGGGCCGTATCCCGCGTCCTCCCAGTCGATCAGCCACGGCGTGGGAGTACGGGTGCGCCGCAGGTTCCAAGGAGTCAGGTCGCCGTGCATCGGCCGCCAGTGCCCCGGCGTGTGGGACGGCCGGGGCAGCTCGCCCTCGAGACCGGAACTGATCCGCTCGGTCAGTCGCGCGATGTCGACGTTTCGTGCCGGGCGCGCGGGCACCGGTTCCATGGGCGACAACAGCAGCCAGTGCAGCCCCTGCGCGGCACCGCTGCCGAGCACCCGGGGCACGCGGAACAGCACCTGATCCTCGGCCGCGAGCGCCGCCAGGGCGACGGCCTCCCGTTCGAGCTCCGCCGGTGACTGCCGGATCTTGAGAAACCCCAGCGGCCGTCCGGCGCGGAGCAGCAGCAACGCGGCGCCGTCCGCCCGGGACGCCTGCGGGCGCACGTAGCCGGCGAGGCTGTCCCAGGGCCCGACGACGTCCGCCGCCTGCTCGCCCACCGCCTTCCACGCCTCCTCGGCGACGGGTGGGGACCATGGCCTGCGGCGGCCAGGCAACAACAGCGGACCCGCCGCCCGGACCGCGGCGAAGAGCGCGAACTGCAGCGCGAGCGGCAACGGTTTCGAGAACGTCAGCAGCGAGAGACCGGCGGCGGCCGACCGGCTCCCGCGCGCCGGGATCCAGACGTTTCCCCGGCCCGGCGGGTAGGCCAGATAACGCTCAGACATCGGTCCACCGGGACACGGGCGGCGGCGTGGCGCCCGGCACAGGCTGTCGCGTGACGTCCATGTCACACCCTCCGATTCTCCGCACGCACCACGAAGATCAGCGCGGCCGTCAGGACGACCACCGCCATGCCGAGTCCCAGCGTCACCGGCATGGACGGCATGGACCTCGCGTCCGCTTCCGGTGCCGAGTCGGAGACGTCACGCAGCCGGGGCTGCTGCGGCACCAGGGCCGTGGGCAGGTTCATCCGCCACACCGGCGATTTGACTCCCTCGCTGGAGATCAGCAGGGACTTTCCGTCGGGCGTCAGCGCGACTCCCTCGCCCTGCTTCTGCTGAGGGAGGTTGAGCAGCATCGTCTCGTTGCCGTTCACCGCGTCCCAGACCCGCGCCTTGTTGTAGCTACGCAAGATCATGTGGCCGCTCGCCGCCATCACGCCGTCGCTGACCACGTAGGGCAGCGTCCGCACCAGCGTCATGGGGTTGGGGCCGGTCTCGGAGAGCTCGGCGGGAGCTCGATAGACGGCGCCGCCCTTCGGGCTCTTGGTCACCACGTAGAGCTCCGCCGTACGCGGGTCGACCAGCAGCGTCTCCGCGTCGTGCGCGCCGTCGGGATAGGTCAGGCGGTAGCCGGTGGCCTTAACCGACGCGTCCGCGAGCCTGGTCGGCTCCACCAGCCGGTAGACGACGACCTCGGAGCGAGGGGTGGCGTTGCCGCCGGTGTCTCCGACGTACAGGTAGGCCGTACCGTCCGGGGCGGACATGCCCCCCATCGCCTCGGGGTCGATCGCCGTGACGTTCCCCGCGGTCAGCACGGCTCTGGTGCGGCCGTCGGGCCCCACGGCGAACAGCCGGAGCGGGCCCTCCCTGTCGTTGAACGTCCACACCACTCCGGGGTTGACCCGGCTCGCGAAAAGCCCGCTGGACTGGTCGATCCGCTCGTCGGCGAGGTCGAAAGCACGCGTCCACAGCGAAGTGGGCAGCGGGGACGGCTGAGGCAGCGGCTCGCGAGCGTTCGCGGCCACCGGCACCGCGATCCCGATCCCGATCCCGGTCAGCAGAAGAGCGCTAAGAATCAGCTTGCGCCACACGGCTCATCCTCTCCGTGGGCAGAGCGGCCCCCTGATCCCGCAATACACGTAGTCGCATGACAAGGATCACAGATGTCACAACGCCCCCTATGCCAATACAAAACGGAGCAAGCTTCACCAGATCGGGCCGCGCGCCCAGCAACGCCAGGAGCAGGCCGACGCCGATCACGGACTCGCCCAGCCGGACCGCGAACACCAGCCGGGAGTGCCGGTACGCGGTGGCGAGCATGCTGACCGGCAGCGTCGCGGCGATGCTCACCGAGTACGCCGCCCATGCCGCCACCGTGATCGGGTCGAGCGGGAAGTTGCCTCCGGTCACGAACGGCTCCAGCGGCTTCGTCAGCAGAGTCGCGATCGTACCGGTGACGGCGGTGACGGCGGTGAGCGCGATCGAGGCGGTCAGCGCAAGGCGAGGACGCAGCGGCAGGCCGGCCTGCCGCTGCCGCACCATCCGCGGCAGGAGAAACGCACCGACACCGTAGACCAGCGTGAGTGCCGGCGACAGCAGCAGGCGAGCGCCTTCGTTGGCGGCGAGCGCCGCGCTGGAGACCATGGCGACGATGGCGACCCGGGTCACCATCAGGGTCAGCGGGCGCAAAGCCGCCTGCGCGACCCTCCAGGTGGCGAACGGAACGATCCGCTGCAGATCGGCTTCCCGCAGACGCGGCCAGCGGAGTTCGTCCCGAGGCAGCCCGATGACCGCGTGCACGACTCCTGCCAGGGATCCGGCGCACATCGCGACCAGCATCGTCTCCAAGCTCAGCGCGTGCGCGAGCCAGAAGCCGCTCAGCGTCGCGAAGGCGACGACGAAGTCCACCACCGTGTTCGTGGCCAACCGGCCGAACTCCAGGCGCGCGGAGAGCAGCCGGCGCACGGTGTCCTCCAGCAGCCAGAGGAGGACGAGCCCGCCGAACAGCAGGGCGCCCGGCCCGGCCGCCGCGCGCAGCACGATCGCCAGGATCACGCTCGCGACGGCGCCCAGTGCCAGTGACGTCACCAGCGAGGCGGCGATGGCGGCCCGGACAGGCGACTCGAAGCGATCCAGAACGGTCAGCGAGTCGCCCACCCAGGAGGTGTGCAATGTGGTGATCAGTACGAGCGTGGTGCTCAGGAACGTGAAGGCGGCGAACCCCGTGGCGCCGAGTTCCCTGGCCGCGACGAGCTGGAGCAGCAGGCTGCTCAGCGCGGTCACGAACTGAGCGACGACCGATCCACCCGCGGAGGCGACGACCTTGCGTACCCGTCCGGCGAGACCCGGCACCCGTCAGTCCTCGGCCATGACTCGCCCCGCCACCAGGTCCAGGCACAGCCGTTCGTAACGGGCCGCGACATCGTCCCAGGTGTACAAGGTGCGAGCCCGTTCCCGGGCGGCCGCGCCGCGGGCGACCTCCTGGTCGCGCCGTTTCTCCGCCGACTCCAGCGTCTTGGCCAGCGCTTCGGCGTCGGCGAAGAACGCTCCGGTGTCGTCCAGCACCTCACGATTGAAGACCACGTCATAGGCGATGACCGGGGCGCCCGCGCCCATGGCACGCAGCAGGGAGGGATTGGTGCCTCCCACCGAGTGGCCGTGCAGGTAGGAGGAGCAGCCGGCGTAGAGCGCGTCGAGCAGCCTCTGGTCCCAGACCCCGCCCACGAGGCGGACGCGCGGATCCTTCTCCGCCAAGCTCTCGATCTTCCGCGTGTACTCGGCGGCGTAGGGGGCCGAACCGACGACGATCAGCGGGTGCTCCGCCGCGCTGCGGGTGTAGCCCTCGACGATGAGGTCCACGTGGTTCTCCGGTTCGAACCGGGCCACCACGAGGTGGTATCGCCCGGGTTCGTAACCCGCCTCCCTGAGGATCTCCTCGTCGCTCCGCTCCTGGATCGGAGCGCCGTACGGGATCATCACGCTCGGCGCTTTGTAACGTTCCCAGTAGTAGTCCTGGATCGCCCTGGCGTCCGCGATGATCGCCTGGGACCAGCGCACCGAGAGCCGTTCCGCGAGGAGGTAGTACTTGCGACCGGCGCCGTTCCACTTGGCGCGCTTCCACTCCAGGCCGTCGACGTGCGTGGCCACCGGGATGCGGGCCGCGCGCACGAGGGGCAGCAGCGGCGCGTTCGCGGCGTTGAAGACCAGCGCCACGTCGGTGCGCCTGCCGAGCAGGTGCCCGACCGAAAGGGCGGTGTGGCTCAGCGTCTCCAGCACCTTGTGACGGACCGCGGGCAGGTGCACGAGTCGCATTCCCTGGTACTCCCGCATCCGGGTTTCTCCGGAGCGGCAGTAGACGCGCACCTCGTGCCCTGCCTGCACCAGGCGCCGGCCGATCTCCTCGACGGCGGTCTCGAATCCGCCGTAACGTGCGGGAACCCCTCTCGTGCCGATCATCGCGATCTGCAACCGGCCCTCCAAGGAGATCTGGCGTCGAAGTGATGACAGAATGAAAAATCAGGAGAACGATACCTTAGGCTGCGGAAACTTCGACATGAAACGCGTGGTAATCGCCCATCCATCGCCTGATTTATACGGGTCTGACCGGATGGTCCTAGAGTCTGTGCGAGCGGTAGCGAATACGCATCGTGTCCTATTTATCCTTCCAGCGGACGGCCCGCTCGCGGATCGCCTGAAGGAGGTGGGCGCCGAGATCATGATCATGCCGACGCCCGTGCTCCGCAAGTCCCTGCTCTCCCCCTCCGGCCTGCTCGCGCTCGCGTGGCGGACGCTCACGGTCCTGCCGCGGATGGTCGCGCTGCTCAGGCGGCAACGCCCGACCGCTCTCTATGTCAACACGATCACGATTCCGCTGTGGATCGTCGCCGGGCGCCTGGCTCGCGTTCGCGTCGTCTGCCATGCCCACGAGGCCGAGCAGTACCTGCCGTCGTTGATGCGACGTCTCCTCACGGCTCCCGTACGGCTCGCGCATCACGTGGTCGCCAACAGCGACGTCTGCCTCCGGACCCTGGTCGGCGCAGGGGTGTCCCGCGACCACGTGAGCGTCGTCTACAACGGCGTGCCCGACCACGACGAGGTGAAGCCTCCTCGCGAGGCACCTCAGGGGAGACTGGTGGTGGTCGGCAGGCTGTCGCCGCGCAAGGGCTGCGACGTGGCCGTCCGGGCCGTCGCACTGCTGCGGGCGCGCGGGCGCGACGTGACGCTCACGCTCGTCGGTTCGGTCTTCCCCGGCTACGAATGGTTCGAGGAGCAACTGCGCGACCTGGCCGATGACGGCGTGGTCTTCGCCGGATTCCAGGACCCCGTCACCCCCTTCGTGGACGACGCCGACATCGTGCTGGTGCCGTCGTTCGGGGAGTCGTTCGGCAACGTCGCGGTCGAGGCGATGCTGGCCGAACGTCCCGTGGTCGCCAGCGACGTGCAGGGCCTCGACGAAATCATTCAGACCGGCCGCACCGGCCTCCTCATCCCGCCGGGCGATCCCCAGGCGCTCGCCGCGGCGGTCGAATCCCTGCTCGATGATTGGCCGCACGCCCTGGACCTGGCGAGAAGCGGCAGGAATGCCGCACGTGAACGTTTCGCCATTGCGCGTTATCACAGCGACATCATCCGCGTCCTTTCAGCGCCGATAGCGTCAGCATAAACTGCATGAGGATCAGAAACGGGGAGGAAAAGGGACGGTGGCAACCGACGACGTGGAGGAAACCCTGGCCGATGTCGGACTCCTCGAGGCGGTATGGCGCTACCGCTGGTCCTCTTTCCTCATCATCCTCCTGTCCGGGGTGATCGCGGCGGGGGCCACCCTGCTGGTTCTGACGAACGTCACGGCCACCGCCCGCTTCGCCGTCACCGACCCGCGGAGCACCTCGTTCCTGCGGCAGGGCGTCTCCTCCGACAGCAGCTACATCGCCTACACCGCTCAGCGGGCGGCGTTCGCCCAGTCGGAGAAGGTCTTCGAGAAGGCGCAGGAGATCCTCACGTCCCAGTACTCGCTCAAGGTCGATCTCGAGACCCTGCGTGAGTCCGTCCAGGCGTCTCCCGGCACGAGCGGCGGCATCATTGAGGTGCAGGCGTCGGCGCGCACGGACCGGGTCGCCGCGAACATCGCCAACTCCGTGGTCGCGGCCTACCAGACCCTCACCGCCGAGTCCGCCAAGGCGGATCAGGCCAAGCTGCTCAAGAGCATCAAGGCGACCGAGACCCAGATCCGTGACAGTCTCAAGTCCGCGCCCGCGGGAAGCGCCCTCGCGACCTCCCTCGCAGAGGTCCTCGTCCAGCTCCGGCTGAAGGAGAGCGACGCCCAGATCGACCTGGCCACCTACAACGACGGAACGCGCTTCATCGACCAGGCCAACCCGTTGCGCATCTCGCCGAGCAAGCTGCCGAAGAACGTGGCGATCGGGCTGGCGCTCGGCGTGCTCATCGCCGTGGTGGTGTCGTTCCTCCGGGCCACCAATCCCATCGCGGGCGTCCGCCGCGTGACCACGGGCCTCGGTCAGCGCAAGCGCCGGCGGGTCGTGCTGGCCAAGGCCCAGCCGGTACGGCGCCTCCGGGCCGAGGAGGAGGAGCCCGCGCTCCCGACGCCCGCCACTGTGCCGGCCGCCCAGAGCCTCCCGGCCGAGGACGAGGACAGCACGGCGGTCTACGACCGGAACGCCCTGCTGAACTACAACGTGGACGACGAGGAGCTGCGGGTCGTCGACATCGGCAGAGAGGCGCCGCGTTCGGCCCGGTGAGGCCGTGACGAGGCCGCCGGCCAGGCCGCGGAGAGGGCCGCGGTGAGTCGGCGGCGACCTCGCCGCGAGCGCACGCTGGGCCCAGGGCGGGCTCGCGGTGGGCTCGCGGTGGGCTACGGCCGCGCCACGAGCTCGGGCCAGGCGTCGTGCAGCGCCTCCCGCCAGTCCCGCATGGCGGGCAGCCCCACCTCGGCCCACCTGCCGTGGGACAGCACGCTGAACGCCGGACGGCGCGCGGGCCTCGGGAAGGCGGCGCTGGAGACCGGACGCACCCGCCCGGGATCCGCGCCGAGCAACGTGAAGACCTCACGGGCCAGGCCATACCAGGTCGTGCGGCCGGCGTTGGTGCCGTGGTAGACCCCCGGCGGAGCGGCCGCGCGGACCAGCCGGATCACCTGGTCGGCCAGGTCGGCGGTCCAGGTGGGCTGTCCGTGCTGGTCGTCCACCACGTCGACCGTCTCCCGCTCCGCGGCCAGCCGGATCATCGTGCGGACGAAGTTCGGCCCGGCGGAGCCGTACAGCCAGGCGGTGCGCACCACGTGGCCGCCGTGCTCGAGCGCCGCGCGCTCCCCCGCCAGCTTGGTCCGCCCGTACGCGTTGAGCGGCGCCGTCTTGGCGTCCTCGGAGGCGGGTTCACGGTCCGTCCCCGCCAGCACGTAGTCGGTGGAGACCTGCACGAAGCGCGCGCCGGACTCGGCCGCGCGAGCGGCCAGTTCACGGACCGCGTGGCCGTTCACCGCCAGCGCCTCGTCCTCGTGGTTCTCCGCGTCGTCCACGGCCGTCCAGGCCGCGCAGTTCACCACCACGTCCGGGCGGTGGCCGAGGACCCACGCGCGCACCGCCGCGGGGTCGCGGATGTCGAGATCCGCCCGTTTCGGCGCGACGACCTCCCCGATCTCGGCCTCCCTGCCGGCCCGCCGGGCGAGGTCGGCGGCCAGCATGCCGCCGCCGCCCGTGATCAGCCAGCGCATCACCGCTCCCCGAGCAGCGGCTTCCACCATCCGGGGTTGCCGGCGTACCAGGCGACGGTGTCCCTGATCCCGTCGTCGAAGGCGACGGACGGGCGGTAGCCGAGCACCCGCAGCTTGGCGTCGCTGAGCGAGTAACGCCGGTCGTGGCCCTTCCGGTCGGGCACCTGCTCGACCATGTCCCAGCCGCAGCCGAACGCCTCCAGCAGGCGGGCGGTCAGCTCCTTGTTGGCCAGCTCCGCCGTCCCGGCGATGTGGTAGGTCTCGCCCGGCGCCCCGCGCTCGGCCACGAGCTGGATGCCCCTGCAGTGGTCCTCGACGTGGACCCAGTCCCTGACGTTGCCGCCGTCGCCGTACAACGGGACCTTCCTGCCCTGGATGAGCCGCGTGACGAAGAACGGCACGAGCTTCTCCGGGTACTGGTAGGGGCCGTAGTTGTTGCCGCAGCGCGTGGTCATCACCGGCAGGCCGTGGGTGACCGCGTACGCGCGGGCGATCAGGTCGCCGCCGGCCTTCGAGGCGGAGTACGGCGAGCGGGGGCGCAGCGGCGCCTCCTCGTCCCACGAGCCGGACTCGATCGTGCCGTAGACCTCGTCGGTGGACACGTGCACGACCCTGGAGACACCGGCGTCCAGGCACGCCTGCATGAGCGTCTGCGTGCCCAGCACGTTGGTCCGCACGAACTCCGCGGCGCTGTCGATGGAACGGTCGACGTGCGACTCGGCCGCGAAGTGCACGACGACGTCGTGCCCGGGGACGACCTCGGCGAGCAGCGCGGTGTCGCAGACGTCCCCGCGGACGAAGTCGTACCCGCCGGAGACGGGCTCCAGGTTGGCGAGGTTGCCCGCGTAGGTGAGCTTGTCGAGGACGGTGACCCGTGCCCCCGCGAACGCGGGATAGCCGCCGGAGACCAGGGTGCGGACGTAGTGCGAGCCGATGAACCCGGCCCCGCCCGTGACGAGGACCCTCACGATGAAATCTGTACCTTACTGTGGTCGCCGAGCACGAGCCGATGTGCCCGGGGAGTGTTGGGGGCCGGCGTGACCTCGACATCGTGGCCGATGAGGGAGGCCTCGACCCTGCGTACACCGGATATGGAGGACCGGGACAGCACGATCGAGTACTCGATCTCGCTGTCCGCCACGACGCAGTCGGCGCCGATGGACGTGAACGGGCCCACGTAGGAGTCGCTGATCCGGGAGCCCGCGCCGATGACGACGGGACCGACGATGCGCGACCCGGTCACCAGTGCGCCGTCCTCGATCACGACCCGGCCGATCAGCTCGCTGGCCTCGTCGGCCCGCCCACGGACGGCCGGTTCGAGGCCCTCCAGCACGAGTCTGTTGACCTCCAGCATGTCGGCGACGTTCCCCGTGTCCTTCCAGTATCCGGAGATGACCGTGGACTCCACCCGGTGTCCCTCGTCGATCAGCCACTGGATGGCGTCGGTGATCTCCAGCTCGCCCCGCCGCGACGGCTTGAGCTCGGCCACGGCCCGGTGCACCGCCGGGGTGAAGAGGTAGACGCCGACCAGGGCGAGGTCGCTCTTCGGCGACTCCGGTTTCTCCTCCAGGCCCACCACGCGCCCGCCCGGGCCGATCTCGGCGACGCCGAACTGCCGCGGGTCGGGAACGCGGGTCAGCATGATCTGGGCCGCGGGCCTCTCGGCCGCGAAGCGGCGGACGATCTCGGTGATCCCCCCGACGATGAAGTTGTCGCCGAGATACATGACGAAGTCGTCGTCGCCCAGGTAGTCGGCGGCGATGAGCACGGCGTGGGCGAGCCCGAGCGGGGCCTCCTGCCGCAGGTAGGTCACCTCGAGGCCGAGACCGTGCCCGTCTCCGACGGCGGCCTCGATCTCGGCGTGGGTGGCGCCCACGACGATGCCGACCTCCCGGATGCCGGCCGCCGCGATCGCCTCCAGGCCGTAGAAGAGCACCGGCTTGTTGGCGACCGGCACGAGCTGCTTGGCCGAGGTGTTCGTGATGGGCCGCAGCCGCGTTCCCGATCCGCCCGCCAGCACGAGCGCCTTCACCTAGTACGCACCTTCCCCGCCGACGACCGCCGACCACGTCTTCCAGAGGATCTGCAGGTCCATGATGAGCGACCAGTTCTCCACGTAGCGCAGGTCGAGCCGCACCGACTCCTCCCAGGTCAGGTCGGACCGGCCGCTCACCTGCCACAGGCCCGTCATGCCCGGCTTGACCAGCAGACGCCGCCGCACGTCGTCGCCGTACTGGGCCACCTCCTCGGGGAGCGGCGGGCGGGGGCCCACGAGGGACATCTCGCCGCGCAGCACGTTGACGAGCTGGGTGAGCTCGTCGAGGGAGTAGCGGCGCAGCACCGCCCCGACCGGCGTCACCCTCGGGTCCCTGCGCATCTTGAACAGCACGCCGTTCCCGTCGTCCCGCTGCGCCAGCTCGTGCTTGACGGCCTCGGCGTTCTGCACCATCGTCCGGAACTTGTAGAGCACGAACAGCTTGCCGTCCTTGCCGACGCGGGGCTGCCGGAACAGGGCCGGCCCTTCGCTGGTCACCCTGATCACCAGGCCGATCATCAGCAGGACCGGGAGGATCACGATCAGGGTGATCGCCGCGACCACCCGGTCGAAGACGCTCTTGACGAACTGCCTGGCCCCCCTCAGGTCGGGGTGGGCGACGTGGAGCAGCGGCAGGCCGGCGACCGGGCGGATGCTGATCCTCGGCCCGGCCACCTCCATCAGCGCCGAGGCGACGTAGAGCTCGGTGCCCGTCTCCTCCAGCTGCCACGTCAGACGGCGCAGCATCGACCCGTCCAGCTCCGGGCAGGACAGGACGGCGACCGTGTCCGCGCCCACCCGCTCGACCACCTTGGCGACGTCCGAGAAGTCGCCGAGGATCGGGAAACCGTCGAACTGGGCGGGCAGGTCCATCTGCTGTTCCGGCGGGACGCACGCCGCCACGATGCGCATGCCGTGGTGGCGCTGGCGGCTCAGCTGGGCGTGCAACTCCAGCACCGAACCCCAGTGCCCCACCACGACGACCCGTCGCAGGCACTCGCCGGCCCGGCGCCTCCGGTGCAGCCGCTTGCGCAGGGTGTAACGCAGGAGAAGGCAGGACAGACCGGCGAGCGGGATGGCGACCATCACGTAGCTGCGGGCCAGGAGGGTCTGGGTGAGGTAGGCGGAGATCGCCACGACCGAGGCGAGGGTGGCCGTCGCGTGAAGAACCTTGCGGTACTCCTCGGCGCCGTCCCCGAGATGACGGGTGTCGTATCCGCCGATGAGAGCGACGACCAGCGGCCAGGCGACGACCAGCGTCGCCGCGAGTACGCTCTCCCACGTCCCCGCCTCGCCCAGCAGGAGCCTGACTCCCAGCACGCCGAGGACGGACACCGCGCCGCACACCACGTCGCGCGCCATCGTCACGCGGATGTGACGACGCGCCCAACCGGCCCGGTCCGTTGCCTCCCTCACGGCGTATAACGCGTCGTCAACGGCAATGTCCATACGCCCTCGCCTCTGCCCATCCTCCTTCTCGGAGGAAGACCGCCCGGTTCAACTCCGCGCCAGAAGGTGATGATTGGAACGATCCTAGGGGATCACAGAAGTTACAGGGAAGTTCAACCATACGTCCACATGCGGCCATAGTCGGATGCTGGACAAGACGCCCCACACGTGGTTCCGATTTCACTACGTATTGGTACGTCTCGTGTGACTGGTATGGGCCAGTTACGGTAGATCTCTGCTTTGGAATACATCCGTGCAGGACAAGGAACCGAGCATTGGACGCCTCGTGACGACATCCGGGCAGTTACCTCTCACCGCGACCCCACCGGCGCGGGTGTCACGCCGGCGCAAGGTGCTGATCGTCGTGACCCTCGTGCTCCTCCTCCCGCCGGCCGCGCTCTTCGCGGTGCTGATGCAGCGTCAGCACGTGTACGACACCAACCTCCAGCGGGTGCAGCAGGTGTTCCCCGAGGAGTGGGACCGACCTGCCAAGGTGGTGGGAGCCGCACAGAACTGGCTGGTCATCGGCGCTGACAGACGCCCGGGAGAGAGCGGCTTCCAGCGGTCGGACAGCATCATGATCGCTCACATCCCCGCGGACAGGAAGCGGATCTTCCTCATCGGCATACCTCGTGACTCCTATGTGACCATCCCGGGTCACGGGCACGACAAGATCAACGCTGCCTACGCGTACGGCGGCCCGCGCCTGCTCATCAAGACGGTGGAGAAGCTGGTCAAGGTGCGGATCGACCACTTCGCCGCCCTGGATTTCCGGGGTTTCGTCGACATGAGCAAGGCGTTGGGCGGCGTCGACCTCTACGTGGCCCGCCAGGTCTACGACCCCGCCAACAAAGTCACGTGGCCTCAGGGAAACGTCCATCTCGAGGGCGAGCGGGCATTGCTATTCGTACGTCAGCGTTACGGACTGCCCGGCGGGGATTTCGACCGTATTAAACGACAGCAGGCGTTCCTTCGGGCGATGGCCCAAAAAGTGGTCAGCAAGGGCATGCTGACCAATCCGTTCGCACTCGACGAGTTCCTTCAGGCGCTGACCCGTTCCGTGACGGTGGACTCCGGGGTCGACATGAAGACCCTCAGGAACCTGGCGCTCGAACTCCGCGACATACGGGGCGACGACCTGCGCTCGACGACCTACCCCGTCGCCGGCACGGACACGGTCAAGGGGGCGAGCATCGTCCGCCTCGAGGCGAAGGAGGGCGCCGAGCTCGCCGACGCGCTGCGGGACGACACGCTGGAGCGCTACTTCGCCGACCAGGGCGGGCTGAACGAGTCCTCCTTCGTCAGGTGACCCCCGGCCGTTCCCGGGACCTCTAGTCGTATTCGAGGTCGGGTAACGGGGACGGCGGCTCCGGGCTGCGCCACACGACGACGTAGTCCGAACGCGCGCTCGCGACCGCCGTGCTCAGCCGGTCGAGGTCGAAGTCCGGCAGGTAGCGCAACCGGGCCAGGAAGCTCGCGTCGGTCGCCGAGTGCGGCACCACGCAGCCCTCGCCCTCACGGTCCAGCAGGACGATGAAGACGTCCTCCGGCTGGCCGGGGCCGGGCGGATGCTGGTCGCCGTGGCCGCCGACGCGGACCTCGACCACGTCCTCCCAAGCGAGGGCCTCGACGCTGCCGTCGGCGTAGTGACGTGTCACGCCTTCTTCGGTGACGTACACATAGGTGTCCGGCACTGGGTTGCCGTGCATGGGCGCGATTGTGACGACTTGAAGCGGCATGGTGCAAGGGAAACCGCGCCTAAGAAGGCGGTGCGAGGGAAACCGCGCCCGAAGCGATGGTGCGAGGCGATCCGCCCGGGGGAAACGGTGCGAGGCGAATCGCCCGGAGCTCCTACCGGGGCTCAGGAGTGCCGCCACCGCAGGTGCTCGCGCACCGCCCGGACGGCCGCGTCCGCCGGCCCCTCGGCGATGACGCGCAGCAGCGCGGCGTGCTCCGCGGCGAGCTCGTGGGGATCCTCGTACGCGTGCCTGAGCCCGACCAGTCCGAGCCGTGTCTCGGCCGCGAGCGTGGCGTACAGGCGCTCCAGGCGGGGGCTGCCGGCGGCGGCGACGAGCGCCTCGTGCAGCGCCATGTGCTCGGCCACCACTGCGGCCCACGGCGCGCCCGGCGGCAGTCCGGACAGGCGGTCCAGCGCCTCCTCGGCGGCCGTCACCCGGCGCCCCGCGACGGCCTGCGCCATCAGTTCCTCCAGAGGCGCGCGCACGTACATGAGGTCGGCCAGGTCGGCGGAGGTGATCACCGGGACGTACGCGCTGCGGTTGCGCTCGCGCCGCAGCAGTCCCTCGTGGACGAGCAGCGCCAGCGCCTCCCGCACGGTGGGGCGGGCCACGCCGTATCGGGCGGACAGTTCCTGCTCGGGCAGCGCGGCCCCCGGCTCGATGTCCCCGGACAGCACCCGCTCGCGCAGCGCGGCGGCGAGCGCCTCGACGGTGGAGACGGGTCTCAGGGTGGTCACGTGCCGAGCCTAGTGGGGGCTCCGGGCCGGCGCCCTCGGCGTCCCGGGTGCCGCGATGTCCGTACGCGTCCGGGCGGGCAGCGCCACCACGACCAGCCCGAGGGCGAGCAGCACTAGACCGGCCCACGAGACGAGCGACAGGTGCTCGCGCAGCGCCACGACGCCCAGCAGGGCCGCGACGGCGGGCTCGGCCAGCGCGAGCGTGGCCGCCGTGGCGACGGGTGTGGTGCGCAGGCCCCGGCCGTACAGGAGGTAGGCCAGCCCGGTCGTGGCGCAGCCGAGGTAGAGCGCGGTGAGCAGGCCGCCCGGGCTCGCGAGCCAGCCCGGCCCGGTCAGGGCGAGGACCGGCAGCATGAGCACGGCCGCGCCGCCGAACATGACGCCCATGACGATCCCCGACTCCATGCCCCTGCCAATGGCGCGGGCCGCCACGACCGCGTAGAAGGCGTACAGGAGCCCGCCGAGGAGGGCGAGCGCGACGCCGCCGGCGTCCACCCCGCCCGTTCCCCGCCCGCCGGTGACGAGCACCGCGCATCCGGCCACCGCGGCGGCCGTGGCGAGCGCCCAGCGCCCGCTCGGCCGCTCGTGCCCGACGATCCAGGACAGCAGCCCGGTGAAGACCGGCCCGCTGCCGATGGCCACCACGGTGCCGACCGCCACGCCCGTCCTGCCGACGGCGGCGAAGTAGCACAGCTGGTAGGCGGCGACCGCGGCGGCTCCGAAGATCAGCGACCAGCGCAGCGGAACGTTCCGGCCAGGGGTGCGGCGGTGCGCGGCCAGCGCCAGCGCGCCCAGCAGGGCCCCGCCGAGCACGAGGCGGGCCGCGGCCAGCGAGACGGAGCCGGCGGTGGCGAGGGTGCCCACGGTGCCCGCGGTCCCCCACAGGACGGCCGCCGCGACCACGGCGAGCGGGCCCGATCGTGAGTTCATGCGAGGATTGTCTGACAACTAGACAGCGCTGAGCAAGCAATTTCCCCCCGCAACGTCGAGACTGTCCCGATATGGGGCTGTGGCCCAAGTCGTTAGGAACGATCCCTGGTGACAGGACTCACGGATTGCTATGGTTTCGCCACTGTTAACACATATGTAACCGACGGGCAGGTCTAATGGCTGGTCGGAAACGGTCCATCCGCTTCAAGATATTCGCGATTCTGCTGGTGCCTGTGACCGCCCTGGTGGTGATCTGGGGATTCGCCGCCAAGCTGACCATCGAGCAGGGGCAGCAGCTCCTGCGCATTCAGAAGGTCTATGACAACGTCGTCTCCCCCGTCGGTCAGGCCATCAACGAGCTGCAGACCGAGCGGTTCGTGTCGGTGAGCTACCTCGCCTGGCGCACCTCCTCGCTGCGCACCGATCTCCAGGTGCAGCGCCGCAAGACCGACGCCTCCGCCGTCCTGCTGACCCGCCTGTCGGAGGAGGCCAGGGACGAGACGCCGCCCGCCATGTGGGACCGGCTCCAGGACCTGATCCGGCAGATGGAGCGGCTCGACATCCTGCGCGGCCAGATCGACGACCATCGGCTCACCCGCCTCGACGCGATCGAGGAGTACAGCTCGGTCGTCGAGACCGCCCACCAGGTCTACGACCGGCTGATGATCTCCCCGGACATCGACATCATCGAGCAGGCCAAGGCGCTCATCCTGGTCACCCGCAGCCGCGAGCTGGTCAGCCAGCAGTCCGCGCTCGTGCTGGGCGCGCAGGCGGCCGGGCGGATGACGCAGGACGAGCGCGACGCCTTCTCGGGCATGGTCGGCAAGCGCCGCCTGCTCTACCAGCTCGGCACGAGCCAGCTCAACGCCGACCTGCTCAGGCAATACGGCGCGCTGAACTCCGCCCCGGTCTACACGGCGTTCGTCGCCCTGGAGGACGACGTGATCTCCCGGGTGCGGCCCGGCCAGCCGCTCCCGCCGGAGGCCATCGCCTGGCCGACGACGGCCCAGGCCCTGACCCGCCAGCTCACCGAGACGACCGACACCGCCGCCGCCGCGACCGCCGCCAGTGCCGCGCCGCTGGCGCGGAGCGTGCTCTGGGACATCGGCATCGTCGGCGGGCTCGGCCTGGCGGCCGTGCTCGCGACCGCGTTCATCTCCTTCCGGTTCGCCCGTACGGTGACCGGCGAGCTGATCGCCCTGCATCAGGCCGCGGCCGACCTGGCCGGGCGGCGGCTGCCCGACCTCGTACGGCGGCTGCGGCGCGGCGAGGACGTCGACGTGACGGCCGAGACGCCGCCGGTGGTCCGCACGAGCAGCACCGTCGAGGTCGAGAACCTCGGCCGCGCGTTCAGCTCGGTGCAGCACACCGCGATCGAGGCGGCCGTCGGTCAGGCCGAGCTGCGCAAGGGCGTCAACAAGGTCTTCCTGAACCTGGCCAGGCGCAGCCAGTCGCTGCTGCAGCGCCAGCTCGGCATGCTGGACGGCCTGGAGAAGGAGATCAACGACCCCGACCTGCTGGAACGGCTGTTCGGCGTCGACCACCTCACCACCCGCATGCGCCGCCACGCCGAGGGCCTGATCATCCTGTCCGGCGCCGTCCCCGGCCGCGGCTGGCGCAGACCGGTCCGGCTGTACGACGTGGCCCGCGCCGCCACCGAGGAGGTGGAGGACTACCTGCGGGTGGACGTGAACATGCCGCACGGCTACTCCCTCGCCGGCAGCAGCGTCACCGACGTCGTCCACCTGCTCGCCGAGCTGATCGAGAACGCCACGGTCTTCTCCCCGCCGCAGACCCGCGTGCAGGTCAGGGGAGAGCCGGTCGCCCGGGGCTTCGCCATCGAGATCGAGGACCGTGGGCTCGGCATCCCCCAGGAGGAGCTGGCGCACCTCAACGCGCGGCTCGCCGACCCGCCGGAGTTCGACCTGGCCGACAGCGACAGGCTCGGGCTGTTCGTCGTCGGGCTACTGGCCCGGCGGCACAACATCCGCGTCTCCCTCCGCACCTCGCCGTACGGCGGGACGAGCGCCGTGCTCCTGCTCCCGCAGGAGATCGTGGTGGAGAACGACACCAGGGAGCCGGTGGTCGAGCGGCTCGCCCAGCCGGACACCCCGCCTCCCGCCCTGGCCCTCACGCCGCCGATCGGCGGCGGCGCCCAGGACTCCCTCCCCCGCCGGGTGCGGCAGGCCAGCCTGGCGCCGCAGCTCAAGGAGGAGCGTGGCGACCTGTACTCCTCCTTCCGCGCGGGCTGGCAACGCGGTCAGGAGGACTCGTGACCGCGCACGAGGACGGACCGCTGCTGCGCCCCTACACGCTCACCCGTGGCCGCACCCGGCCGAGCGGGCCCGAGTTCGACCTGATGACCGTCATCAGGACGGCTCCCGCGGCCTACAGCGGGGTCTCCGGGCTGGCCCCCGAGCACTGGCGGATCCTGCAGCTGTGCCGGGTTCCGCTGTCCGTGGCCGACCTGGCCTCGGAGCTCGGCCTGTCGCTGAACGTCGTACGCATCCTGCTGGGCGACCTGCGGGACCAGGGGCTGATCACCGCGCGGCCGCAGGCGACGGTCGCCCAGTTGCCCGAGGAGCGCATCCTTCGCGAGGTGATCCAGGGACTCCAGGCGCTGTGAGGCGTCAGGAGTCCTCCCCGCAGGACTCGATCAGCCGCTGCACGTGCCAGCGGGCCGGTGTCGTCAGCTCGTCGGCGTAGCGGTCCAGCAGGGCCGCGCACGCCACCGCGTCGGCGGTCTCGACCGGCGGCAGGACGAGGATCTCCTCCTCGCCGTCCAGAACGAGGCCGCCCCGCACGCCGAACGTCCCCTCACCGACCGCGACGGCGGTCTCGAACACGAGGTCGTGCCCCGGGAGCGCCAGCGCGGCGCCGAGCCGTACGGCGGGCCCGGCCAGGTCGGAGACGGGCTCGGCGCGGACGTGGGGGAAGAAGTCGCGGGAGACGGACCGCCCCATCTCGCTGAACCGCGCCGCCGTTCGCATCAACGCGTTCAGAAGTTCGGCGGCGGCCTGACTGTTGGCGTCCACTCCCGCAGGGTAGATCACGGAAAGTTGCGGTTTGGCCAAATTATTAGGTTGGACCGGAGATCTGGCCGGAAAGGGCGGCCTCAGCGGAAGGCGTAGCACTCCACCTCGGCCCGGCGGCGGGTCAGCCCTCCGCTCACCGACTCCTCGACGCAGGCGCGCTGCGGGGCGCTGAGTTCGAGCACGCCGCAGACGCTGACCCCGGAGTAGGTGCGGCAGTCGAGGGCCGGGTTGAACTCGCCCACCGTGTATTGCTCACGCGCCTGCGTGCGGCAGCGCTGCCGGTCCTCCTTCGTCTTCGCGTAGCGACACTGGCCGATGAGGATGTCGTACTGCTCCTGGCTCACCTCCTGGCGCTGCACACCCCCTTTGGGCGGTGCGGGCGCCTTCGGTGCACTCCCGGCCCACTGGCCGGTCTCCGGGTGGCCGCCGGTTTCGGTGGCCACCGACGCGACTGCGGCGACCGTGCCGAGCATGGTCATCGCAGCGAGCACGGCGACAGCGACGATCTTTCTCATGGCGATCCTCCCGGTCAGGAACGTACCCACGGGCGAACGGCCGCTCCCCGCGCCGCGCCGTGCCTCACATGCACGGTCGTGACCGGGCGTCTCGCCGTAGCGACGCCCGCACTACGCACGGTAAATAAATCATTGCCAAGTGTGACAGAAGACGATCAAGGGTAGGTGTGGCCGCGGAACCGACGGGGACGGCGATCACGCCATTCACACCCGATTCCTGGTTCGAAATCCGGTCATTTCCGATAAGACGGAGCTTTTACGTGCGATTTGTTCACGCAATCACGACAGGTGCGCTGGTTCTCACCGGGCTCACGGTCACCGGCGCGGGCGCGCTGGCCGACGACGGCCCGCAGACCACGTCACCGACGGTCGTCGACGGCTATCAGATCGTGACGTTGCCCAACGCGAACGTGCCGAACTTCACCCGGCGCACCGTCTACTGCCCTCCGGGCAAGCGCGCCGTGGGCGGCGGCGGCGAGGCGCAGGGCGGCGACGCGATTCTCGTGGGCAGCTTCCCCACCCCGGACGGCACCGGATGGACCGCACTCGGCCGGCAGAACCACTACGACACCGTCGGCATCAGCGTCTACGCCATCTGCGCCGACGCCTGATCCATCAAGAAGCACTCAGGCGCGACGGCGCCGGGCTCGCGGCCGGCCCGGTCGAACAGCTCACACCACGCAGGCCGGGCAGAGCCCCCGCCCACGTCGCCGAGCGCCGGGGAAAACGGAGATGACCGTGGAAGCCCGCACCGCCCCCGGCCGGCCCCTCTGATCACGGCCGTCACACCGATGCCGTACGGCTCCTCAGCCGTCTGCGAGGGCGCGCAGGGCCGGGCGGAGCGTCTCGGCGATCCGTTCCGGGGACGCGTCACGCAGGGCCGTGAGGCCGAGCAGCTGGTGAGCGATCGTCACGCCCAGCATCATGCTGACCATCAGCGCCGCCCGCAGCTCGGCGTCGCCGGCGTCGAGCGCGCCCGCCAGTTGCGCCACCTGCGCGTCGAGCCTGCCGCGCACATCCTCGGCGGCGTCGGGATGGGTGAGCATGGAGCGCATCATCGCCACCGTCGCCTGCGGCAGCGGCCCCGTCTTCATGCCGATCCTGCCCAGCAGCTCCTCGACCGGCTCCAGCTCGCCGTCGAGCGGCGGGATCGACGGGATCCGCACGGCCTGCTCGAACAGCTCCTGCTTCGATCCGAAGTACTGCATGACCAGGGCCGGATCGACCTCGGCGGCGGCCGCCACGGCCCGGATCGTCGTGCGCTGGAAGCCGCGCTCGGCGAAGATCGCGCGCGCGGCGGACATGATGCGCTCCTCGGTGCGGCGCCGGCGCTCTGCCCGGCTCGTCGGCGTCCCCTCCACGCGTCGACTCTACCGGTGTTGACCCGATCGGCCCGTTCGCTCTACAGTCGTTGAGTCAACAACTGTTGAGCGAAACGCTCGAATGATCGGAGTGAACCGATGCCACTCACCGCACGCGAGGTCCTGGCCCGCTATCACCGGGCGATGGCCGACAGGTCGGCCGACGACCTCGCCGACCTCTACGCCGCCGACGCCCTGCACACGTTCCCGTTCCGGACGCCGCTGTTCCCCGCCCGCCTGGAGGGGCGGGAGGCGGTCCGCGCCCTCTATCGGGCGGCGTGGGGCGCGACCCCCGTACGGATCGCCGAGATCCACGACGTCGTCGTCCACGAGGCGGCCGACCCCGAGGTCGTCATCGGGGAGTGGGAGGGCACCGGCACGATCGAGCCGGACGGCCGGCCGTTCCGGGCCACGGGCCTGCTGACCCTGCGCGTACGGAACGGCGAGATCGTGGATGCACGCGACTACATGGACGTGTTCGGCACCTATCACGCGATGGGCCGGCTGAAGGACGTCGTGGCCGCCGCGGAGAGCGCCACCGCCACGGCCTGATCGGGGTCACCCGCCCGCGAGCGCGGCCACAATGGTGCCCATGACGATCTCGGGGACCGTGGTCCGCCGGGCGGAAGCGGCGGACGCCGCGGCCCTCGTCCGCCTGCGCGCCGTGATGCTGGAGGACATGGGGGCGGACGTCGGAGACGAGAGCGCGCCCTGGCGGGCGGCGGCCGAGGCGTGGTTCGTCCGGCGGCTGGGCGATCCGGGGGACTTCGCCGCGTTCGTGGTGGACGACCCGGAGCTCGGCGTGGTGAGCTGCGCGGCGGGCACCTGTGACTCCCACGCGCCGGGGCCGACGAACCCGAGCGGCCTGCAGGGCCACGTCTTCAACATCTGCACCGACCGGCGCCGCCGCCGGCTCGGCCTCGCCCGCGCCTGCCTCGACGCGCTGCTCGCCTGGTATCGCACCGAGACCGAGGTCCGGACGATCGACCTCAACGCCACGCCGTACGGGATCGAGCTGTACCAGTCGCTCGGGTTCGACGCGCCCCGCTATCCGGCCCTCCAACTGCGGCTGGGCCCGCCGCTCGGCCGCGGTTTCGCCGCTCGCTAGAGGTCGGGGCGGTAGCGCACGGTGCGGTGCGCCGGCACGTAGCCGAACGCGTCCTTGATGGCCCGCATGTGCGCGTCGCCGTCGGCGGTGCCGGCGAGCAGCCCGCCGAGGTCCGGGTGGCGTCCTCGCCCACCTCGGCCGGACCCCCGCCCCTGCTCACGATCAAGGGAGCGGCAGGCCCCGGTAGAGGGCCTACGGCAGGAGCAGGGCGCCGCCGCCCGGCGCGCGGCCCCTGTAGATCCGGATGTTCGCCCTCCCCGCCGACGAGTCCTGAGAAGCTCACACGGCTCCTGAGCCCCTGAGCTCACACGGCCCAGCGCGTGAGCTGGGTTATCGTGAAAATGCCACCAATAGACATCAATGTCCGCATTCGTAGTGCCGATCGCGGCGCACGCATCAACGGCCGCTCTCGACAGGGGGAAGGGAACGTCCGATGTCCGAAGTGCTCCTGGCCGTGGACAGGCTGAGGCAGGCCACCAACCGTCATGACCTCGACGCCTTGGCGCAGTGCTTCGACGAACGGGCCGTTCTGGTGTCCCCCGACGGCATCGCCGAGAGCCGGGAGGAGATCACCTCCTATTACCGCCAGTGGCTGGAGGCGTACCCCAACATGGTGATCACTCCGCAGTCGGTGACCATGTTCGGCGACACCGTGGCGGCGGAGTTCACGATCACCGGCACCCACAAGGGACCGCTTCTCTTCCCCGGCGGGGAGGTTCTCGAACCGACCGGGCGGTCCGTCCTCCTGCGCTCGTGCAGCTTCTCCACTGTGGAGGACGGGCTGATCGTCAGCCACCGGCTCTTCTACGACCAGTTGGAGGTGGCGGCCCAGCTCGGCGGCCATCTCTGTCTCGACGGCAACTCCCCGTAGTGCTCCGTCACGACGCGGCGGCGTGTGCCCGCCCGGCGCCGGCCACCCGCGTACGGACCCGCCGGGCACGGGCCGGGGGCGCGAGCGCGAGCAGCAGCAGGAGCGCGCAGGCCCAGGCGAACCAGTCGCCGAACCTCGTGTAGAGCGTGCCGGCCGAGCGGGCGGGCAGCGTCGCGATGACGGACACGACCGGCGCGTCGGCGCTGTGCGCCTCGGCCAGGATCCGGCCGTTGGGGTCGCTCACGACCAGGTCGCCGTCGCGCGCCGCGCGGGCCACCGTGAGCCCGTTCTCGACGCCCCGGGTGACCGCCATCCTCCCGTGCAGCCACCGGTCGCGGTCGAAGTCCCAGGCGGGCACGAACATCGTCGTGGCGCCGCTCCTGCGGTAGTCGCGCACCAGGCCGGGCAGGTCCAGATCGAAGCAGATCGCGATCCCCCAGCGGGAGCCCGAACCGGGCACGAAGGCATCTCGGTCCCCGGGCCGGAAGTCGCTTTCCAGCCCCGGGATGAGGTGGCGCTTGAAATACTCCACCGGCCGGCTCCCGTCGGCGGGCACGTCGACGGCCACGTTGCGCAGGCCGCCCGCCCCCGTGAGGACCAGCCCGGCGATGATGTCGACATGGTGGTCGGCGGCGAGCCGCGCCAGCGGCTCCACCAGCTCGGGCAGCGTCGCGTCGGTGGCGGCGAAGACCTTCTCCGGCATGACCACGACCCGTGCGCCGCGTTCGGCGAGTTCCGGGATCCGCGCCGTGTACGTCCCGAGCAGGGCGCGTCCCTCCGCCGAGTCGACCGCGACCCAGCCGCCCCGGTCGGCGGCGAGCAGCGCCACCTTCTCCGCGCCCGGCCCGTCCCCGCCCGGGCCGTCCTCGTACGGCGTGCGCAGCCGCCAGGCGCCGTACCCCGCCGCAAGGGCCAGGACGACCACGGCGGTCGCCCCGATCCGCAGCCGCCCGGCCGCCCCCGGGGCGAGCAACACGGCGACGGCCGCGGGAGCCCCGAGGACCAGGAAGGTGATCCCCCATGGTCCGGTGACCGAGACGGTCTGCAACACCGGCAGGACGTCGGCCTGGGTGTAGGCCAGGCTCCACCACGCCCCGTTCGGCGACAGCACCGAGACCGCCCACTCGACGACGACCCAGGCCGCCGGCACGACGGCGGCGGCCGACAGCGGACGGCCCCGCAGCATCAGCGCCCGTGACAGCAGGACGACCAGCCCGAACAGCAGCGCCGACCCGACGAGCATCGACACGACCATCGGCGGCGGAATCCGCACCGTGCCGAGGAAGTAGCCCCACATCGCCGTCTCACCGCCGAGCCACGCGGCCGACGCCGCGACGAACGCGGTGCGGGCGCCGGCGCGATGAGCGAGGACGAGCACCGGCAGCGGTGCGAGCCAGGTGACCCAGGGCACCGGCGTGAGCCCGGTGCCGAAATGGAACAGCGTCGCGGACAGCGCCGTGGCGGCGAGCGCCACCACCGGACGCCGAATCGGTGGATTCATCGAGCGGCCTCCTTCTCCAGCCGCCCCGACCCTCCGGCATCCGGCCTCGGCGCACATCACCGGCGAGAGCGAACCGGGTGCCGGTCGCGAGGACCGGAACCGCTCGGAGCCTGGTGGCATCGCGTCTCACTCGAAGGAGTGAGACGGTCATCGCCCGGGCGGTGGAGGCGGCCGCGGGCGTGGCCCGAATACCCTTGCCGGGTTCCCTCCGACAACCTCCGGAGCCGGTCAATGCGGGCGAGCATCCTCAGCCATTCGAGGGCCGACGTCGCGATCGCCGTCGTCGTCACCGTGATGACGGTGACGCCCGTGCTCGTCCCCCATCGGCAGCCGTGGTGGGCCGTGGCGCTCGCCGTGCTGATGTCGGTGCCCGTGCTGTGGCGGCGCCGCGCCGTCCTGTCCGCCGGGGCGGTGGTCGGCTGCGCCACGACGGCCTTGTCGATCGCGATGAAGTCGCTGCCGCACTCCGGGGCTCTGATGCTGCTGCTGCCGTACGGCGTGCTGGTGTGCACCTACACGTTCGCGGCGGCGGATCTGTCCCGGGTGCGGCGCGCCGTGGGCATCGCGGGTCTCGCCGCCGGGGTCGCCGTGTCGCTCGTCGTCCCGCACGAGAACCTGGAGACCTACCGGTATCTCCTCACCGCGATCGTCGCCGCGTACGCCCTCGGCGTGGGCGCACGCGCCCGGCGGGCCGGCCGGGACGCCGAACGGGAGCGCGAGGCCCGCATCCGCGAGGAACGCGCCGCCGCCGTCGCACGCGAACGCACCCGGATCGCCCGCGACATGCACGACATCGTGACCCATTCGGTCGGTCTCATGGTGATCCAGGCGGAGACCGGCCCGCTGGTCGTGCGCGATCACCCGGAGAAGGCCGAGGCGGTCTTCGAGGCGATCGCGGCGGCCGGGCGCGACGCGATCGGCCAGCTCCGCCTGATCCTCGGCGCGCTGCGCGCGGGCGAGACACCCGGCGGCCCGGCTCTTGCCCGGGGGCCGCAGCCGGGGCTCGACGCTCTGCCCGGCCTGCTGGACAACGCCCGCCGGGCGGGCCTGGAGGTCTCCGCCGACGTACGCGGCGAGCCGCGCCGCCTGCCCTCCGACGTGGACATCGCCGCATATCGGATCATCCAGGAGGCGCTGACCAACACGATCCGGCACGCCGGAGCGAGCGCCGTCCGGGTGGGGCTCCGCTGGTCCGGTGACACCCTGGACGTCGAGGTCGCCGACAACGGGCGGGGCACGCGGGAGCCGCGGGAGGGACACGGCATGATCGGGATGCGGGAGCGGGTCGCGGCGTGCGGCGGCCGCCTGGCCGTACGGGCCGGAAACCCGGGTCTCACCGTCACCGCGACCCTGCCGATCGGCTGACGGCATGCTGCGCGTGCTCGTCGCCGACGACCAGGACCTGTTCCGCGGCGGCTTCGCGATGATCCTCGACGCCCACGACAACATCACAGTGGTCGGCGAGGCGGCCGACGGCGCGGAGGCCGTCGCCAAGGCCGTCGAGCTGGAGCCCGACGTGGTGCTCATGGACATCCGCATGCCCGGCATGGACGGCGTCGAGGCCACCGGCGAGGTGTGCCGCAGGACCGGCGCGAAGGTGCTGGTCCTGACGATGTACGACGTCGACGAGTACGTCTGCGACGCCCTGCGCGCCGGGGCCAGCGGCTTCCTGCTCAAGGACGTGCGCCGCGACGACCTCGCGCGCGCCGTCCGCCTGGTCGCGGGCGGGGAGTCGCTGCTGGCCCCGGCGATCACCCGGCGCCTGATCGCCGAGTTCGTCGGCCGTGGCCGCGCCCGCCCCCGGCTGCGGCAGCGACTCGGCGAGCTGACCGACCGGGAGATGGACACGCTGCGCCTGCTCGCCCGCGGCCGGTCGAACGCCGAGATCGCCGCGGAGCTGGTGGTCACCGAGCACACGGTCAAAAGTCACGTGAGCAACCTGCTGACGAAACTCGACCTGCGCGACCGCGCCCAGGCCGTCGTCTTCGCGTACGAATCCGGCCTGGTGGTCGCCGGTGATCAGGAAATGCCGTGAACCGCGCGCGTGTGATCACGCCGTGAATATTTCACCGGATCCGGCGACGAGCGGCGGGCCTCGGGCGGAGTTTTCCGAGGTGCCGCGCGATCCCGGCTGATTCGTCCGGAACGGGATATTTCCGCTTCGGCGAATCGTGTACACGAGCCGGGCCATTGCCGAGTCTGGGGAGCGTCGGCCCCCATGCGCGAACCCATGCTCGCGAACCCGGGCGCGAAACCCGTGTTCGCGGACCCGTGCTCACGAGCCCGGGCGCGAAACCCGTGTTCGCGGACCCGGGCTCACGAACCCCGGGCTCACGAACCCGGGCGCGCGCCGGAACGGGCGCCGGCACGCCAGAGCCGGTCACCGCACCCCTGGAGACGACCCCATGCCCTTCGGCCACCAACGGTTCGCCCGCAGGATCCTGACGGCCGCCGCGGCGGCCCTCCCCATCGCGGCGGCGGCCGTGGCGACACCGGTGCTGGGCGCCGCGTCCGCCGACGCCGCCGTCACCTGCCAGGTGACCTACACGAGCACCCAGTGGGGCACGAACTCGGGCGGCTTCACGGCCGGGGTCGAGGTCAGGAACACCGGCGAAGCCCTGACCGGCTGGAAGCTGACGTTCACCTTCCCCGGCTCGCAGAAGCTCACGCAGGGCTGGTCGGCCCGGTGGACCCAGTCCGGCAACCGCGTCGTCGCCGACAACGAGCCGTGGAACGGCGCGGTGACGTCCGGCGGGACGTTGTACCTCGGGTTCAACGGCTCCTGGACAGGGAGCAACCCGCCGCCGACGGACTTCGCCTTCAACGGCGTGCCCTGCGAGGTCGTCGTGCCGGGCACGTCGCCCAGCCCGAGCCCGTCCCCCAGCCCGAGCCCCAGTCCGAGCCCCAGTCCGAGCCCCAGTCCGAGTCCGAGCGGGGACGTGCCGGTGGACAACCCGTTCCTCGGCGTCCAGGGGTACGTCGACCCCGATTGGGCGGCCGATGTGGAATCCTCCGCCACGCGGGTGGACGACGCGACCGCGCGGAAGATGCGCGGCCTGGAGCAGACGCCCACGGCGATCTGGCTGAACCGCATCGCGGACGTCATCGGTGGCTCCGGAGTCACCCGTACGCTGAAGGACCATCTCGACACCGCCGTCGAGCAGGGGGCCGGCTACATCACGCTCGTCCTCCACGACCTGCCCGACCGCGACTGCCGGTCGCTGGTCTCCAACGCCGAGCTGCACACTCAGGAGGACGGCCTCAACCGCTACAAGGCGGAGTTCGTGGACCCCATCGCCGCCCTCCTGGCCAGGCCCGAATATCGCGACCTGCGCGTCGCCGCCGTCATCGAGCCGCGCGCCCTGATCGATCTCATCGTTGGGCAATACAGCATCTATCCGTGCGACCAGGCGGCGGCGTCGGGCGTCTACGTGACGGGCATCCGCTACGCCCTCGACAAGCTCGCGCCCCTGCCCAACGTCTACACCTACCTCGACGCGGGCAGCGCGGGATGGGGCGGCTGGGACGAGAACTTCAACGCGCTCACGAACCTGATCACCGACACCGTGCGCGGCACAGCGGCCGGCCTGAACAGCCTGGACGGCATCGCCACGAACGTCGCCGACTACGTCCCCCTCGTGGAGCCCTTCCTGACCGACGCGAACCAGACCGTGGCCGGTCAGCCGATCAAGCTGAGCAGGTTCATCGACTGGAACCCCTACCTGAACGAACGGGACTACGCCCTCGCGATGCGGACCGCCCTGATCGCCAAGGGCTTCTCCGCCGCGCTCGGCGTGGTCGTCGACACCTCCCGCAACGGCTGGGGCGGGCCCGACCGGCCCACCGCGGTGAGCACCTCGCTCGACGTCAACACCTTCGTCGATCAGAGCCGCATCGACAGGCGTCCGTCGCGGGCCGCGATGTGCAACCAGAAGGGCGCGGGACTGGGAACTCGGCCGGTCGCCGCTCCCGCCCCCGGCGTCGACGCCTACCTGTGGATCAAGCGGCCCGGCGAGTCGGACGGCGCGGGCGGGCCGATCCTGCCCGAGGGTTCCGACCGGCTGCTCGACAGCACGTGCGACCCCAACGGCTCCCTCGGGCCCGTGTCGGACTCGATCCGGCCGACCGGCGCCCTCCCCAACGCGCCGCTGCCGGGCGACTGGCACCACGAGCAGTTCGTGATGCTGGTCGACAACGCCTACCCGGCGCTGTGAGCACGCGGCGCGTTCTCACCTGTCCACCCGGCCCAGGAGCACCTGCGCGTCGGCGCTGAGCGGCGCCTGGGCCGAGGTGTCCACCTGCGAGGTGATGTCGATGCCGTTCCCGAACTGACTCCACAGGCCGAGAATGGCCGCCGCCCGCGCGACGATGAGCGCGATCCCGCTGCCCGCCGCACCGAGCCGGTAGACGACGGCCACCGGAGTCAGCCGCGACGCGAGACCGCCCGGGCGGGTCTGGGGGTCCGCGCGTCCATGGGGACGGCCATGACGGTCAGCACCCATGACGGTCAGCACCAGGAACAGCAGCAGCACCCGCACAACCGACCACCCGTACGCGATCGCTCCCGAAGGGTGAGTCGCGCGGAAGGCCGCATCGGTTACGGAACTCCGCCTGCCGGCCTCGTCAGGGACCGGTCAGGCGGCGCTCGCCCTTGGGTGTGATCACGTAGACCTGCCAGGTGTAGTAGGCGTAGTAGTTCCTGATGTCCCGCTTCATCTGGCGCGCGTGCAGCAGGACCGCGTCCACGTACGCGTTGGAGTGGTTATAGGCGTACAGCGCGCGCCGGTAGTCGCCGGGCGCGCCCGACGCGTGGAGGTAGTTGGCCGCCGCGAGGAGAGCATCGCCGGTGTCGTTGATGTCGCCGCCCATGCCGTACGCCTTCCAGGTGCCCGGCATGAACTGCATCGGGCCCTTCGCGCCCACGTAGCTCGGCGAGCGCACCCGCCCGAACTTGGTCTCCACGAGCATCACCGCCGCCAGCACCTCCCAGTCGACGCCGAACCGCCGTTCGGCGCGCCGGAAGGCGGCGAGCAGAGCGTCGGCGGGCTCCGCCGGTCTGACCTTGATCTTGATGGGCCCGCTGACGGGGTGGGCGAGGGAGAGCAGGTCGCGGATGGCCGTCACGTTGTCGCGCGCCCGCGCGGCCGTGTCCTTCGGCAGCTTCGCGTACGTGCGGGACGCGACCCCGGGATTGCGGGCCAGATAGCGGTAGACGCGCTGCTCGTACAGGGACAGCAGGACCACCGGCTCGGGCGCCTCGCCCCTCGCGGGGTCGCCCGTGCGTCGCCAGTCGTCGATCGCGTCACGCAGCCGCTCCACCGTACGGGTAAGGGCGTCGGCCAGCCGCTTGGGGTCCTTGGGAATCGCCGCGTCCGGCGCGGGCAGGCTCGGTGTCTTCCCGGGGCCGGCTGAGGACCGTTCCGGCGCGGCCGGGGTCACGCGCTCGCGGGGAGCGACCGAGGCGGCCTCGCCCGCCGCGCCCGCGCATCCCGAGAGCGGGACGACGACGGCGGCGAGCGCGGCGGCCAGCACCGCACGGCGCGGCGGCAGCGGGTTCACGGCAGGCTGATCGTTCATCGTCACCAACGTATTCCCAGCGGTGACGATCCATGCCCTCTTCACCAGGCTGCGAGGGAACGTTTTACGGCCGACCCGATTTTCCCCGCCGCGGAAATCGCTGTTGACTCGCGCACTTATCGCCCACTAATCGTCGTCACGTGCGACTCCCTCGCGTGAAATTCGAACACCGTCCGCACCGTTACGAGGACGGCACCATTCGCATCGGCGGCGAGATTTACGGGATCGCCGCCGAAATCGCGGACCCGGACGGCTGGGTGTGGACGGCCCTCACGCTGATGGACGGCACCCGTTCCCGCGAGGAGATCGCCGAACGGCTGCGCCTGGCCCATCCGGAGCTGCCGGACGCGACGTCGATCGTCGAGGAACTGACGGCCACCCGATATGTGGAGGACGCCGCGGCGGTGCCGCCCGCCGGGCTGAGCGAGCGCGAACTCGACCGTTACAGCAGGAACCACGCGTTCTTCCGCGCCGTCGACGCCGTCCCGCGCGCCCACGGCTGGGAGGCCCAGGTCCGGCTGAAGGCCGCGCGGGTCGTAGTGCTCGGCCTGGGCGGCACCGGCTGCCACGCGGCCTGGGCGCTCGCCGCCGTCGGAGTCGGCACGATCCACTGCGTCGATCCCGACCTGGTGGAGCTGTCCAACCTCAACCGCCAGGTGCTCTACGGCGAGGCCGACGTGGGGCGGCCGAAGGCGGAGGCGGCCGTCGACCGGCTCCGGAGCGTCAACTCCGACATCACAGTCACCGGCGAACGCCGGAGCATCGGCAGCAGGCGCGAGCTGGACGAGCTGATCACGGGCTACGACGCGCTCGCCCTCTGCGCGGACCGGCCCACGGGGCACAGCCTCAGGGTGTGGGCCAACCGTGCCTGCGCCGCCGCGAACATCCCCTGGGCCGGCGGCGGATACAGCGGACCACTGGTCACCGTCGGGTGCTTCGCCCCCAGGGAAGGCACCTGCTACGAGTGCCTGAGCAGCGGCGAGGAGGCGCGGCGCCGTCCCGGCACGCCGGTGAACCTCGGCGGCCCCGGCGTGATCGCCACCTCGGCGGGCGTGTCCGGCCAGCTCGTCGCCCACGCGCTGCTCGGGCTGCTGACCGGGGTGCCCGTGCCGCCGGTCGGCACCATCCAGGGCCTCAACCTGATCGCCGCGGACCACCACGTGTGGGTCCGGCACCCGCCGCGCCCCGGCTGCCCCGTGTGCGGCACCCGAGCGCCGGCGCGCAATTCGCCGCGAGGAACGACCGAAAAAGACGCCGGCCGAATAAACAGACAGCGGTCTTGACCGTTCCCGTCAACAAGACGAATCGTGAACGGGTTTTCGCGAGAGCATCCATCTCTCCTGCCCGGATTCTTCCGCCGCATCGGGACCTTCCGCCTCCGACACCGGCCGTACGCCGTGGCACCGGTCAGGACCCCGCGTACGAGCCGGTGGTCAGCTCCTCGATCAGCCCGGGGCCCGCGGGGGACCAGCCGTACAGGCGGCGGGCGCGGGAGGCGTCCAGCGGCGACGAACGGGTGAGCGTGGCGGCGAGCGGCCCCATCGCGGCGGTCCCCTGCTCCAGCGTGAGCGACACGGCCTGGGCGCCGGTCAGGGCGGCGGCGGCCTCGGCGATCCGTCGCATCGGGGTGCGCTCGGCCGAGGCGGCGTTGACGACGGCGCCCGGCCCGCCGTGCTCAAGCACGGCGACGTACAACGCCGCGAGGTCGTCGACGTGCACCGACGACCACTCGTTGGCGCCGTCGCCGATGTAGGGCACCATCCCGTTCTGCCTGCCCGCGCCGATGAGCCCCTGGAGCAGGCCCGACCCGCCGCGCCCGTAGACCAGCGCGGCCCGGATAACCGTGCCCGCCACGTGGCCGGCGTCGAGGACCTGCCGCTCGCCGAGGACCTTGTAGGGCTGGGGTGACGTCTCGGGAGCGACGGGGTGGTCCTCGTCCACGGTCGCGCCCTGCCGGTCGGGGTAGACCAGGCCCGTGCTGGTGTAGACGAACCGGCCGCCCTCGTTCAGGCCGTCCAGCAGCGCCGCGAGGGCGGCGCGCTCGATGTCGCCCATCTCGGGATCGGTGTAGTCGACGGCGGTGTGCACGACGGCTTCGGCCGATGCGGCGGCGCCGCGCAGGACGTCGAGGTCTCGCAGGCTTCCGGACACCGCCTTGGCGCCCAGCGCTTCGACCCGCTCGCGGGCCCGGTCGGACCGGGCCAGGGCGACCACCTCGTGCCCGGCCCTGACGAGGTGCTCGGCCACGACGCCGCCGACGTAGCCGCTCGCGCCCGTGATGAGAACTCGCATGATCACATGCCTTCCGTGAGGTCGGTGACCGGCGGCGCGTCACACCGCCACCGGTCGATGCCATCCCCACGGTCGCCCGGGCCGTCGCGCACAACCAGGGACCACGAGTCCGTGGCTGCGGGGTACGCATGGCCGATTTCCGACGTACCGTCGCAGGTATGGACAAGCACGGCCTGGCGAAGTTCCTGCGCGGCAAGCGTGAGCAGGTCAGCCCTGCCGACGTCGGCCTGCCCGAGGGACGCCGCCGCCGTACGCCCGGCCTGCGGCGCGAGGAGGTCGCCCAGCTCGCGTACATCTCGGTGGACCACTACACGCGGCTGGAGCAGGCGCGAGGGCGGCACCCGTCGCGGCGCGTGCTCGACGGGATCGCCCGCGCCCTGCGCCTGTCGGACCAGGAGCGGGCCCACCTGTTCGACCTGGCCGGGGAGCGGGAGGAGAGCCGATCGCCCGAGCCCGCACGCGAGGTGCGGCCGAGCACGCGGCAACTGATCGACCGGCTGACCGACGCCGCCGCGATCGTCGTGGACGACACCTGCCGGGTGCTGGCCTGGAACCCGCTGGCGGCGGCCCTGTTCGAGGACTTCTCCGCGCTGGCGGGCGAGGAGCGCAACGTCATCCGGCGCTACTTCCTGCATCCCGACCCCGAGCGGCGGCACTACGGCATGGGCATCTCGGAGCGGTTCGTCGTCACGGCCGTCAGCTACCTGCGCGTCGCCCTCACCCGCTATCCCGGCAGCCGTGAGCTGAGGAGCCTGGTCGAGGAGCTGCTGGCCGGGAGCGCCGACTTCGCCCGCCTGTGGAACTCCCAGCGGTTCCACATCGAACGGCACCTGCACCACACCGTGCGGCACCCGCGCGCCGGGCGGATCGAGCTGGACTACGACGTGCTGACCGTGCCCGACCAGGAGCAGCAGGTGGTCATCTTCACCGCCGAGCCCGGGTCTCCGGCGTACGAGTCCCTGCAGTTCCTCAAGGTCATCGGCGCCGAACAGGTGGGCGCCGAGCAGGTGGCCGCCGGCGCCTGACGCCTCCCGCGTTGCCGCTGCGCGCGGTGCCGCGCGATGCGATGTAAAAAGTTCTATACATCACGTCAAAAACAGATTACCTTCGAGGTGTCAAAGATTTTGTACACCCGAAGGGAATCGATCATGACTCACGAGGAGAAGCGCGCCTGGATCCGGCTGATCGTCGCCGTGATCGCCTACACCGCGTACGTCGTCGTCATCCTCAGACGTGCGGAGGGAGGCCCGTTACCCGACGTGCCGTACGCCGCCGCCCTGCTGTGGACGATCGGCGGGGCGATCGCCGCGGCGATCCTGGCCGAGATCGGGATGGCGATCGTCAACCCGCGGGCATCGCGCGTCATCGACGTCCGCGACAAGGAGATCGGACGGTTCGGCGACTACACCGGCCAGGCGTTCGTCGCCATCGGCGCGGTCGCGGCGATGCTCATGGCAGTGGCCGAGTGGGACAGGTTCTGGATCGCCAACGTGATCTACCTCTTCTTCGTCCTGTCGGCGATCCTCGGCGACGTCACCAAGATCATTCTCTATCGCAGGAGCGTTCCGACGTGGTGAAGCCCACGCATGTGACGAACCGCATCCGCGCGCTGCGGTTCGCCCACGACGAGATGACCCAGGCCGAGCTCGCCGAGCGCATCGGCGTGACCAGGCAGACCGTCATCGCCATCGAACAAGGGCGCTACTCGCCCTCCCTGGAGATGGCGTTCCGGATCGCCCGGGTGTTCGGTGTCCCGCTCGACGACGTGTTCCAGTATCCCGACCTCCCGGAAGGACCGCCATGAAAGCCATCGTCCAGGACACGTACGGCCCGGCCGACGTACTCGAACTGCGTGACGTCGACCACCCCCCGATCGGCGACGAGGACGTGCTCGTCGAGGTCCGCGCCGCCGCCGTCGACCCCGGTGTGTGGGTCCTCATGACCGGCCGGCCCTACCTCATGCGCCTCGCGGGCTTCGGCATGCGCCGGCCCAAGGTCGGGGTCCGGGGCCGCGACCTGGCCGGGGTGGTGACGGCCGTCGGCGCCCGCGTCACCCGCTTCGGGCCAGGCCAGGAGGTGTACGGCACCTGCGAAAGCGGCTCGTACGCCGAATACGCGTGCGCGCGGCAGAGCAGGCTCGCGCCGAAGCCGGCCGGTCTCACCTTCGAACAGGCCGCCGCGGTGCCGGTCTCCGGCATGACGGCGCTGCAGGCCGTCCGTAATGTCGCCCACGTCCGGCCGGGACAGCGGGTGCTGGTGATCGGCGCGTCGGGAGGCGTGGGGTCGTTCGCCGTACAGCTCGCCAAGGCGGCCGGCGCGAGCGTCACCGGCGTGTGCTCGGCGGCGAACGCCGGGCTCGTGCGATCGCTCGGAGCCGACGACGTCATCGACTACGCCCGCGAGGAGATCGACCGCGACGGCGCACGCTATGACGTCGTCATCGACACCGCGGGAAACCGGCCGCTGTCTCTGCTGCGCCGCGTCCTGACCCCGCGCGGGACGCTGGCGATCGTCGGGGGCGGCCACGTGGCGTACCGCTTCACCGGGGGCATGGGACGCACGTTCCGGGCGCCGCTGCTGTCGATGGTCACGGGGTCGATGTTCAGAGGGCAGCGGCTGCGCCCGGTGATGTCCAGGGATCGCGCCGAACACCTGGAGGAACTGACGCGGCTCATCGAGTCGGGCGCCGTCACCCCCGCGATCGACCGCGCCTATCCCCTCAACCAGGCGCCCGACGCGATCCGCCGCCTCATGGACGGCCACCCCGCCGGCAAGGTCGTCGTCACCGTCTGACCCCCCTCAAGGAGTCAGGGGGATCCGGCGAGCGCGGCCTCGCGCAACGCCGCACTGCTGCTCGCCGCCGCACGCGAGCTCGTCGCGGAGCCGGGGCCGGAGGTCGCGCTGGACGAGGTGGCGCGGCGAGCCGGCGTCGGCAACGCGATCCTGTATCGGCACTTCCCCACCCGCGCCGATCTCCTCGTCGCCGTGTACGCGGACGAGGTCGCGGAGTTGTCCCGTCCGTGCGCGGCCGGCGTGTCCCCCGCCGACGCGCTCTTCTCCTGGCTGGACGCGTTCGTCGTGCACGTCGCGACGAAGCGGCCGCTCGCCCTCGCGGCCACGGAAGGTCCCACCGGCCGTCGCAGCGCGTTGTTCGACCAGTGGCACGCCTCGATCCGCGCCACCGCGTCCGACCTGCTGCGGCGGGCGCAGGACGCAGGCGCCGTACGGCCCGGCGTCACCGTGACCGACCTGCTGGCCCTCGCGGGCGGCGCGGCACTCACCGGAACCGATGTGGCCCACGCCCGGCGGCTCACCGCGCTCCTGCGCAGCGGCCTGGAAGCCGGCGACTGAAGGTTCGGCTCCTCGGACCAGAGCGGGTCTGGCGAAAAGTGATATCACTTTGCTAGTGTCGTGCTAGACACCGAGGAGAAGACATGACAGACCTGCAGATCTCCGTCGACATGCCGGCCCCCCAGACCCACGAGCGGACGGCGCGGGCGACGGCCGGGTGGCCGCTGCTGGTCCTGGCCCTGCTCGCCCTGCTGAGCCCGTTCGCGCTGATCCCGATCGGAGCCGTCGTCGCGGCCGGCGGCAACGGCGGCACGGGAGCGGCGCTGATCATCGCCGGGGTGCTGCTCCTCCTGACGGCCATCGTCGTCTTCAGCGGGCTCACCGCGGTCGCCCCCGGCGAGGCACGCGTGATCCAGTTGCTCGGCCGCTACGTGGGCACGGTCCGCACGCCCGGCCTCCGGTTCGTGGCTCCCTTCACGCAGAAGCGCCGGGTGTCGACCCGGATCCGCAACCACGAGACCGACATCACCAAGGTCAACGACGCCGACGGCAACCCGATCGAGATGGCCGCCGTGGTCGTGTGGCAGGTCGAGGACACGGCGAAGGCCGTCTTCGAGGTCGACGACTTCGTGGAGTTCGTCGCCTTCCAGACCGAGACCGCGGTGCGTCACATCGCCGGCAGCTACCCGTACGACGGGCACGACGACATGCTGTCCCTGCGGCAGAACGCCGAGGAGATCACCGGCCGCCTGTCGGCCGAGATCCAGGCCCGGGTGGCCTCCGCCGGGGTCAAGGTCATCGAGTCGCGCATCACCCGCCTGGCGTACGCCCCCGAGATCGCGCAGGCGATGCTGCGCCGCCAGCAGGCCGGAGCGGTCGTCGCGGCCCGCCAGCGGATCGTGGACGGCGCGGTCGGCATGGTCGAGGCCGCCCTGGCCCGCCTCGACGAGCACGACGTGATCGAGCTCGACGAGGAGCGCAAGGCCACCATGGTCAGCAACCTGCTCGTCGTCCTGTGCGGCGACCGCGACGTGCAGCCCGTGGTGAACACCGGCTCCCTGTACCACTAGACCGTGGCGACCGAAAGAAAGAGCATCCTGCTCAGGCTGGACCCGGCGGTGCACGACGCGCTGGCCCGCTGGGCCGGCGACGAACTACGCAGCACCAACGCCCAGATCGAGTTCCTGCTGCGCCGGGCGCTGTCGGAGGCGGGACGGCTGCCCGGCAACGCCGGTCGCATCCCCCGGCGCGGCAGGCCCGCCAAGAAGGAGGCCCCGCCTCCGGAGGCTCCCGTCACGAAGCCTCCCGTCACCGATCCGCCCACCGCCGATCCGCCCACCGCCGATCCGCCCACCGCCGATCCGCCCACCGCCGGTCCGCCCACCGCCGGTCCGCCCGCCGCCGGTCCGCCCGCCGCCGATCCACACGACGACTGAGAGGAAGGCAGCTCCGTGGACGTCCCCCGCTCCCTGACGGCCCAGCTCTACCTGCTGGCCTACGACCCCCGCAAGGAGCGGGTGGTGACGAACTTCCGCTTCCCCTACCTGCTGCGCGCCGCCGCGCTCACCGACCTGCTGCTGACCGGCCGGATCGCCGACGACGGCGGCAAGGTGCGCGTGGTGTCGGAGGAGCGGCTCGCCGACCCGGTTCTCGACGGCCTGCTGCACCAGATCGCCCAGTCGGGGCCCCGGCCGTGGCGGCACTGGATCGGCAAGGACACCCGCGCGACGGCCCGGGCGGTCCGCGACGAGCTGGAGACGAAACGCTGGATCAGGGTCGAGCTGCGACAGCCGTTCCTCGTCTTCAACCGGAGCCACGTCCGCGTACGCGACACGCGAGTGGTGAAGCGACTCGCGACGCGGGTCTCCGCCGCTCTCACCGGCCCGGTCTCCCGCGTCGGGGACCACGAGGCCGCCCTTGTCGGCCTGGCCGCGGCGGCGGAGCTCGGGACGATCCTCCCGCGCGCCAGGCGACGGGCGTACAAGCAGCGCATCGCCCTGCTGTCCGAACGCGGCGGCCCGGCGACACCGGCCCTCCGCAAGGTCATCCAGCAGGCCCACGCCATGAGCGGCGGCTGAGGGCGGGCCGCATGAGATTTGCCGATCCGGCAACGGGATTCGGGCGAACGGCCAGGCCGGCGGGATGATCGGTGGCGGCTCTCGCGGAGCGGACAAGGCCTGGAGCACCGCCACTTGGAGGAGACGCATGTCGCACCACGTCGCAGAGATCACGCATCGTACGGTGTCCGTGCCGGGCGGCCGGATCCATGTCGCGGAGCGGGGGACCGGGCCGCTGGTGCTGCTCGTCCACGGCTTCCCCGAGTCGTGGTACTCCTGGCGCCATCAGCTTCCGGCGCTCGCGCAGGCCGGATATCGGGCCGTCGCGCTCGACGTCCGCGGTTACGGCCGATCCTCGAAGCCCGCCGCGGTGGACGGCTACCGGATGCTCGCCCTGGTGGAGGACAACGTCGCGCTGGTGCGCGCCCTGGGCGAGGAGTCCGCGGTGATCATCGGTCATGACTGGGGCTCCCCCATCGCGGCCACGTCCGCCCTGCTGCACCCCGAGGTGTTCCGCGCGGTGGGGCTGCTGAGCGTGCCCTACACTCCGCCCGGCGGCCCCCGGCCCACCGACGTCTTCGCCCGGATGAGCGGTGACCAGGAGTTCTACATCTCCTACTTCCAGGAGCCCGGCCGTGCCGAGGCCGAGATCGAACCCGACGTGCGGGGCTGGCTCGCGGGCATCTACGCGGCGCTGTCCGGCGACACCATGCCCGGCCCCGACGCTCCCGCCCCGCACTTCGTCAGCCCGGGGGCGACGCTGCGCGACCGGTTCCCCGGCGGGCCGCTGCCGTCCTGGCTCACGGAGGACGACCTGGAGGTGTACGCCGGGGAGTTCGAACGCACCGGCATGACCGGCGCGCTCAACCGCTATCGCAACATGGACCGCGACTGGGAGGACCTCGCCGGTTTCCGCGGGGCCCCCGTCAAGCAGCCCTCCCTGTTCATCGGCGGCAGTTCGGACGCCTCCGTGACCTGGATGGCCGGCGCGATCGACGCCTTCCCCGCGACCCTTCCCGGGCTGGTCTCCTCCCACCTGCTGGACGGCTGCGGCCACTGGGTGCAGCAGGAACGTCCCGCCGAGGTCAACCGGCTCCTGACCGAATGGCTCGCCGCCCTGCCCACCGCCTGAAGACACGCTCCGCCGTGCCGGTCCGGCCTCCCGGCACGGCTCGACGTGCTCGCCCGCATCCGGAAAGAGCTGGGCCGATCCCGGGCCGCCGATCGCCTCGCGGCGTTCACCTGCCGCACGTACGGAGCATGTTGAGCAGGGCGGTCCTCTCCTTACGGGTCACGAAGAGCCGGTAGTGGTGCTTCACCGTGATCCACGAGGTCGCGTAGCGGCACCAGTAGGCGCGGCGCGGCGGACGCCAGCTCTGCGGTCCCTGGCCTCCCTTGGCGATGTTGACGGAGTGGCTCACCACGACCAGCTCGGGGCGGCTCAGGTCGTTGGCGAACGCGCGCCGCTTCGCCTGGCTCCATCTCTTCGCGCCGGAGCGCCAGGCGTACGCCAGGGGGACGACGTGGTCGACGTCGATCTCCTTCACGCTCTTCAGCACCTTGCCGTCGTACGGGCTGTGCCAGACGCCCTTCACGGCCTGGCACGCCGCGTTCCTCCGTACGCCCCGGCCCTGGCGGGCGAGGACCACCTCCCGTGCGTCGCACTCCCCCTTGTGTTGCGCCCATCGCGGCTGGAACCGCCGGTGGCTGTAACCGCGTATTGACAACGGCTTGGCCACCCTCAGATCCGCCAGCATGCGGCTGGCCGACGCGCCCGCGTCCGCCCGGCCGCGGGCGTCGGCGGCGGCCTGCGGGGCGATCGCGACAGCGGTGATCGGAAGGACGGCAAGGGAGAGCGCGGCGGCCCGGAGGGTGCGAGGTACGGAGATCATGCGTTCAGCCATATCAGTCCCTCCCCGTGGGGCGTGACGATATGCGAAAGGCACCGGGCGATCTTCGGGGAATGCCGGACGATCGCCGATCGTTTCAAGGGAAGTTGAACATTCAATTAGGAGGCGGCCATGCCCGCTGTCACCGCCGACACCCTGACACTGCCGCACGTCGCCGCGCCGGACCCCGCCGTCGCGGCACCACGCCCCGTTCGCTCGGTGACGACCGCGCCCAGCGGTTTCGAGGGCGAAGGCTTCCCCGTACGGCGTGCGTTCGCCGGAGTGCCGCAGCAGATGCTCGACCCGTTCATCCACATGGACCAGATGGGCGAGGTCGAGTACGCCCCCGGCGAGCCGAAGGGCACGCCGTGGCACCCGCACCGCGGTTTCGAGACGGTCACCTACATCATCGACGGCATCTTCGAGCACCAGGACTCCAACGGCGGCGGCGGCACCATCACCAACGGCGACACTCAGTGGATGACCGCCGGGTCCGGCCTGCTGCACATCGAGAAGCCCCCGGAGCACCTGGTGGTCTCGGGCGGGCTCTTCCACGGCATCCAGCTGTGGGTGAACCTTCCTCGCGCGCACAAGTTCCACCTGCCGCGCTACCAGGACATCCGGGGGAAGGAGGCGGCGCTGCTCGCCTCTGCCGACGGCGGCGCGCTGCTGCGGGTGATCGCCGGTGATCTGGACGGGCACGCGGGCCCGGGCGTCACGTTCACCCCGATCACGATGGTGCACGCCACCGTCAGCCCCGGCGCCCGGCTCGACCTGCCGTGGAACCCGGAGTTCAACGCCCTCGCCTACGTTCTGGCCGGTCAGGGCACCGTGGGCGCCGAGCGGCGGCCGATCCGCAAGGGACAGCTCGCCGTCTTCGGCCCGGGCGGGTCGCTCACCCTCGCGGCGGACACCGCCCAGCCGCAGGCCGAGCCCAATCTTGAGGTGCTGCTGCTCGGCGGGCGGCCGATCCGTGAGCCGGTCGTGCACTACGGGCCGTTCGTGATGAACACCCGCGCCGAGATCATCCAGGCGATGGAGGACTACCAGGCGGGCCGCCTGGGCGTCATCCCCGCCGAGCGGGTTCCGCACGCCGACGGACCCCTGTCCACGACGGACTGACCCCAACCGGCGCCCGCCCACCCGGCGGGCGCCGGTAAGCAGGCCGGCCGAGGAGCGCGCCGGGCGCGCTGGGAGGGTGCCAGAGCACGCCGCGCGCGCTGGGAGGGTGCCAGAGCACGCCGGGCGCGCCGGGCGCGTGCCGGAGCGCGTCAAAACGCGCTGGGGCGCGCCCACCCGCCGCTCGGCCGGCCTCACGCGGCGGAGCCGCGATTTCCGCCGTCACTCCGTTCCGAGCCGCCCGCTGATCGTACGCAGCGCTTCGAGGAGATCGCGGGCCGACGGAGCCTGCTCGGGATCCACGAGCCACTGGGACGCCATCCCGCCGAGCAGCGCCTGGTAGAACGCGCCGACGGCCATGGCCTTGCGTTCGTCCGCGGCCGGATCCAGATGTTCGAAGATCGCCGCCAGGCCCAGCTTCGCCTGCCGGTTGGCCGCGGCGAACGCCTCGCGCAGCTCCGGCTGCCGGTCCATCTGGGCGATGAGCTCGAACTGGATGGCCCACAGCGGCCGCATCGCGGCGGACGACTCGATGATCCGCGTCCAGGTCGCCTCGAACCGCTGCGCGGGCGAGCCGCCGAGTGACGCGTCCGCGGCGAGGGTCTGCTCGATCTCCTTTCCCCACTCCTCCATCGCCTCGATGAGGGCCGCGTCGAGCAGGGCCTTCGTCGATCTGAAGTGATAGCCGATGGCGGCGAGGCTCGTGCCGGCGGCCGCCGCGATGTCACGCGCGGTGGTGCCGGAGTATCCCTTCTCCATCAGGCACCGCTTGGCGCCCGCGAGCAGATCTTCCCGGTTTCCCATGCTCAGAGCCTAGCCTACGGTTCACACAAATGTCTTGGACAATCGTGCTAGACAGATGATTAAGACGCTTGTACAGTTCCTGGCATGACGAACATCCTGATCTCCGGTGGAAGCGTCGCCGGGCTGACGCTGGCGTACTGGCTCCGCGAGCACGGCTTCGCGGTGACCGTCGTCGAGCGCGCCCCCTCCCTGCGGGACGGCGGCTACAAGATCGACATCCGGGGAGCGGCGCTCGACGTCGTCTCCCGCATGGGCCTGCTCGACGAGGTGCGGCGGCACAGCACGGACATGCGGGTCGCGCGTTTCGTCGACGCCCGGGGCCGGCAGATCGGCACGATGAGCGCGCAGTTGTTCGGCGGCCGCGAGGGCGACGACGTCGAGATCATGCGCGGCGGCCTCACCCGGCTCCTGCACGCGGCGGCCGGAGACGGCGTCGAGTACGTCTTCGACGACTCCATCACCGCCCTGCGGGAAACCCCCGAAGGAGTGCACGTCACCTTCGCGAACGGCGCTCCTCGCACGTTCGACGTGGTGGTGGGGGCCGACGGCCTGCACTCGAACGTGCGCGCGCTGGCCTTCGGCGAGGAGTCGCGGTTCGTCCACGACCTCGGGCACTACATCTCGATCTTCACGGTGCCGAACCACCTCGGCCTGGACCGCACGGAGATGATGCATCCGGCGCCGGGCAGGAGCACCGGGATGTACAGCACGGCGCGCGCCGACGACGCCAAGGCGATGTTCCTGTTCTCCTCGCCGCCGCTGGAGTACGACCGGCGCGACCCCGCCCAGCAGAAGAAGCTGCTCGCCGGCCTCTTCTCCGGCCAGGGCTGGGAGGTTCCGCGCCTCCTCGACGCCATGGAGGACGCGCCCGACTTCTATCTCGACTCGATCAGCCAGGTGCGCATGGACCACTGGTCGTCGGGCCGGGTGACACTCGTCGGCGACGCGGCCTACTCGGCCTCGCCCGCGTCCGGTCAGGGCACCAGCCTGGCCCTGGTCGGCGCCTACGTTCTCGCGGGCTGCCTCGCCGAGGCCGCGGGAGACCACGCCGCCGCCTTCACCGCGTACGAGCGCGAGCTGCGGCACTTCGTGGAGGAGAACCAGAAGCTCGCCGAGGGCAACCTCAGGGGCATGGTGCTGAAGTCCGCGGCGCAGATCCGGTTCCAGATGCTGATGCTGCGGCTGATGCCGCACCTGCCGGGCAGGAACCGCATGATCGAGCGGGTCACCGAGCCGATCCGCAAGGCCGCGACCGCGATCACGATCAGGGACTACCGGGCCCAGGCCGCGTAGCCACCCGCACGCACCGGCAACATTTCCGGGTTGTCCGGCATCTCACCCCGCATGAGACTGCGCACGGTTCTCGCGACACTCGTCCTGGCCGCCGTTGCGCTGGGCGGGCAGCCCGCGACGGCCGCCACTCCGGTCACGATCGCGTACGCCAGGTGGACGCACACCTGGGAACTGGTGCTGACCGACGGACACGTGGTGAAGGTGCCGGAAGCGCTCGCCGTGGCGCCCCCGACGCGGTCAACCCGGGGGCGCGGGCCGCGTTCCTGGTCAGCGGGGACGGCCGGCGCTTCTTCTACTTCCGCAAGTCGGACGGCCGGTTCGCCGAGCGGACCCTGCACGGCAGGGAACATGTGATCCGCGACCTAACCGTGGCCACGACCGGCGAAGAATGGCCGTCGGTGTCGTACGACGGCGGTTTCGTGGTCACCAAGACCTCGGCACCGGGCCTGGGAGCCCTGCTGGACCTGCGGAAGGGCAGGAGCCTGCCGCTGCCCGGAAAGACGGACACCTGGAACTTCGCGGGATTCAGCCCGGACGGCGCGCGGCTGCTGATGCAAGGGGAAGACGGCCGGATGACGGTGTTCGACCGGGGGCTGCGCACCCGCCTGCGGTCGAAGACGCGGCTGTGGGCGACGGCCCTGGCGAACGACCACGTCACGGCGGCGGAGCCGGTCGGCTCGTGGCCGAAGTCGCGCACGCTGCGCCTGGTCGACCTGCGCACCGGCAAGGCGAGCCGCACCGTGACCGTACGGCTCCCGCGCGGGCGGCGGATCGACGACCTCGACTTCGACAAGGCGGGACACCTGGTCGTCCGGTCGAAGACCGAAACCGGAGTGACGGTCTACCGGGTCTCGAAGACGACCGGCGTGGTGACGCGGGTGCGGAGCCTGGTCAGGCCCGACGCGAAGATCTGGGTGCTCCCCGGTGACGACGCGTACGAGCCGTGGACGGAGAAGAAGTGACTCCGGCCCTTCCGCGACGTGTGAACGACTCCCCTCGGTCAAACGTCGTACTGGTGAGCGGAAGGGGAAGCATCGTGCGCACCGTACTCGTCTCGGGCATATCGGCGATCGGGCTGGCGTTCCTGCCGGCCGCGGCGGCCTCGGGAGCGGCCCACCAGGGCGGCCAGGCCGGGGAGACCGCGCCCACGTGGCGGCTGGCCAAGGTGAACACCCTGCCCGGGGACGACGTGCTCGACGACGTGACGGTCCTCGGCAACGGGTCGGTGTGGGCGGCCGGCCACCGGGTCGTGAACGGCACGCGGCGGGGCCTGGTCGAGCGGTTCGACGGCCGATCGTGGAAGGTGCTCCCCGGCAGCCCGTCGTACGAGCTGACGGCCGTGACCGCCGGCTCGGACAAGAACGTGTGGGTCTTCGGCCCGGGGAAGGCGAGCCGGTGGAACGGCCGGACATGGACCACCTTCTCGCTCGGCAGCGGCTTCTCCACGACGGACGCCGACGGCACGGGCGCGAAGGACGTCTGGGCGGTCGCCGACTCCTCGGCCTCGGCCAGGCACTGGAACGGGTCGTCGTGGCGGAGCGTCCCGCTGCCGGCCCACGCCGCCGCCGTCGACGCGTACAAGGCCGGTGACGTCTGGGCGGCGGGGGCCAAGGGCACCCGTCCCGCGATCATGCGGTGGAACGGGAAGTCCTGGGCGCTGGTGCCCACCCCCGCGATCAAACTGCCCGCTCGCGACGCCGCCGCGGTGCTCACCGACATCGCCGTCCTCGGCCCCCGCAACGTGTGGGCCGTCGGCGGCGTGAGCTGGGAGGGCGCCGACGACCAGGGCGACGACAAGATCTACGACCGCCCCCTGGTCATGCACTGGAACGGCCGCTCGTGGACCGCCTCGGTCGGCGCCGTCAACGCCCAGCCGTACACGGAGGTGGAGCCCGACGGCGCGGGCGGCGTGTGGATCGTGCAGAGCGACTGGAACTCCACCCTGTGGCATGTCACGGGTTCGACGTGGCGGAGCACCCCGATCCCCCGGAAGGCCGGCACCGACGCCGCCCTGTTCTCGATCGCGCGCAGGCCCGGGACGACGACGCTGTGGGGCGCCGGGTTCACCGCGCCGCAGGGCGACCCCGACGACCCCTCCGCCAACGGCGCCTTCTGGCGTACGAACTAGCCATCCGGCAGGTCACGCCCGCTCGTGCAGGGCGGCAGCCGGGCGGCGCAAGCGACGATCAACGCCCCCCGGACCACAGGCGGGCAGCCGAGGGGCCGAAGGCCGCCAGGGTCAGGATGTACGCCGCCGACAGGGCTTACTCGCCTTCCTCCGCAGGTCAGGCCCACCATGGGACGAGCGTGACCAGCGCCACATCTCTTCCGCAGATGCACTCTGACCTGCAACTTCGCGCATTTGATCCCTTTTATGCGCTTCTTATCCTTTTGATGCTCTTTGCGGATATATGGGGCTCTTGGTAGTTTCCTTGCCCATCGGCGGGATCCACGTGACCTCGTCGTTACGAACCCGGCCCCGCCGGGTTCGACCATCCACAGTCGCCGTCGCCCCGCCTCTCCGCCCCCCTGGGCGCCGGTGATGCCGAATCCGAGCAGCTAGGAGGCTCGGAGCCGGGGAACCAATCGACCTTCGACGAAGGTCTGGGGTGAATCGGCGCGCCGGCGCCGTAGGGCGATCTTCCCTGCCCGAATCCGTCAGCTAACCCGGTAGGCGCAAGCGGAAGACCAAAGGGAGAGATCCTCCTGTCCACCAACTCCACCACTCTGCTCCGCATCGCCTGCGTCACGATCGGTAGCGCGGCGCTCACCGCGTCGGCCGGAGCATTGAGCGCACTCCCCGCAGCCGCCGCGTCCGCGACGGTGACATCCCCACCCCCGGCCCCCGCCCCCGCCCCCGCCCTCACCTCGGCGGTCATCCCGCCCGTGCCCCCCACAACGACCACCCCCCTGCATCCCGCGCCCGTGGCCGAGAACTCCGCCACGAGGAAGCTCACCAAGGCGGCTCTCCAGCAGGAGAAGGCCGAGCGCGCCATCAAGGTGGCGAAGAAGCAGCTCGGCGACCCGTACGTGTGGGGCGCCACGGGCCCAGGAGCGTTCGACTGCTCCGGGCTGGTCCAGTTCGCCTGGCGCAAGGCCGGCGTCAAGCTCCCGCGTACGACGTGGGCGATGCTCAGGCACGCCAAGAAGAGGGTCTCGCTGTCGCACCTCAAGCCCGGCGACCTCATCTTCACCAGTGGCGGCGGCCACGTGGGCATGTATCTCGGGCACAGGAAGGTGATCAGCGCCCCCCACAGCGGCGCGGTGGTCAGTGTCGACAGGCTCAACGCCTATTGGAGGGGCAGCTTCCTCACCGCCGTACGCCCCGGCGTCTGACCCGGGACGCCCTCGGTGGAGACGCGCCGCCGCGCAGCGCATCTCCGCCGAGGGCGTGGCCGGAGGCTACGCGTCCTCCACGACGAGGCGCCGGAGCAGGGCCAGCAGGGTCGCGCGGTCCGCGTCCGGCAGGGCGGTGTAGCACCTGGCGAGCACCTCGTCGGCGACCTTGTGCCCGGCTTCCAGGACCCGCTCGCCGGAAGGGGTGAGATGGTGCTCGATGCGCCTGCCGTGCCCGGGCCTGCGTTCGATCCATCCCTGGGCCACGAGCCGCCCGGCGAGGGTGCCGAAGGCCTGCTCGGTCTGGAACGTCGCCGCGGCCAGCTCCCGGGCCGACGCCCCGGGGGTACGGCTGATCGCCCGGAGGGCGTCCCACTGGGCGAGCGTCGCGCCGATCGCCGACAGCCCGCTCTCCAGGGCCCGGTGCTGCCGATATTGGACCTGTTTGACCGCCCGCCCGAGTTGTTGCAGATCGCGACCTGTCCCTCACCATGTCGGAGGCCGGCACCGGCAGACCGGCCCTGATCCTGCACGGCGGCGGCGGCCCCGCCACGGTCGCCGGGCTCGCCGGGCACCTCTCCCGGACGGCACACACCCTGACGCCCGTGCATCCCGGCTGGGACGGCACCGACCGTCCCCCGTGGCTCACCGGCATCGACGACCTCGCCCTCGCCTACCTGCACTGCCTGCATCGCCTGGGGTTGCGCGACGTTCTCGTCGCCGGCTCCTCCCTCGGCGGCTGGACCGCCGCCGAGATGGCCGTACGCGACACGGCGGGGATCATCACCGGGCTGGTGCTGGTCGACGCCGTGGGCGTGGACGTCCCCGGCGAGCCGATCCGCGACTTCTTCGCCCTGGACGCGCGCGGCGTGGCCGAATACGCCTGGCACGACTCGCAGCGCTTCTACGTCGACCCGGCCGGCGTCCCCGCCGACCAGCTCGCAGCCCGGGCGGCCGACATGGCCACCATGCGCACGCTGGCGGGCGACCCCTACATGCACGATCCCAAACTGCTCCGCCGGTTGCGGCACGTCGACGTGCCCGCGCTCCTGGTGTGGGGGAGAGCGACCGGATCGTCACCCCCGCCTACGGAGCCGCCTACGCCGGCGCCTTCGCCAACGGCCGGCTGGAGGTGATCCCGGAGGCCGGTCACCTGCCGCACATCGAACAGCCGGCGGCCACCTTCGCCGCGATCGACCGCCATCTGCACGCGGCCGGTTCGCCGGCGACCAGCGCTTAGCCCGCAGTCACCCGCCCGCAGTCACCCGCCCGCAGTCACCCGCCCGCAGTCACCCGCCCGCAGTCACTCTGCGGTCCTGCGGGCGGAAGCCGCGAGCCGGTCCGCGAGCGCCGCGACACGGTCGCGCAGCTCGTCCGGCCGCTCGATGACGAACGGCCGGTCGAGTGAGGCGAGCACCGGAGGCAGCCAGTCGAGCCGCTCCGCGCGCACCTCGACGCGGAGCCAGCCCTCGTCCCCGGGATCCGCCAGGGTCGCGACGGCGGCGGGAAGCCGGGCGCGGATCTGCTCGACCGTCCCCTGGATCCGCAGCACCACGTCGTACCGATATCGAGCCGTCGCGAATCCGGCCAGGACGTGCTGCGCCGGATCGAACCCGGCGGGCGGCTCGAACGAGCCGGGCAGCGTCCTCGCGTCCGCGATGCGATCCAGCCGGAAGGTCCGGTCCTCGCCGATCTCCGGATCCGCGCCCGTGACGTACCACCGGCCCGAATGGGCGACGAGCCCGTACGGATGCAGCGTGCGCTCGCTGCGCCGACCATCGGCGGCGGTATACCTGATCGAGATCGGCCGGTGATGGCGCACCGCGTCGGCGACGCAGAGCAACACGGCGGTCTCGGGAACGGCGGACTCGCCGGGCGGGGCCGTGAAGGCGAGGGATTCGAGCACGGTGTCGAGCCTGCGGGCGAGCCGCTCGGGCAGAACGCGCCGGATCTTGGCCGCCGCCGTCTCGCTCGCCGTGCCCGCCGCCGTCGTCAGCCCCGCGCGGCGACCGGCGACCAGGCCGAGCAGCACGGCGAGCGCCTCGTCGTCGCTCAGCATGAGCGGGGGCATGCGATATCCGGGGGCGAGGCGATAGCCGCCGTATCGGCCGCGCACCGACTCGACGGGCACATCGAGGTCGATCAGGTGGTCCACATATCGCCGCACGGTGCGCTCGTCGACCCCGAGCCGGTCGGCGAGCTCGGCCATCGTCCGCGTGCCGCCCGACTGCAGGAGCTCCAGCAGCGTGAGAACGCGATGAGTCGGTCGGGCCACGTCACACAATCTAGTGACAATACTGGGCGGTTTCTGTCCGGTATCCGCCCTAGTGTTCCCGGGACGAACAACCCGGGAACCAGGGAGATCACCATGGACTTCGTGTCGATCCGCATCATCACCGACGACGTCGCGCGCCTCGCGGGCTTCTACGAGCGGGCCACGGGCGTGCGGGCACGCTGGGCGAGCGCGGAATTCGCCGAGATCAAGACCGCCTCCGCGACCCTCGCGATCGGCAGCACCCGCACCGTCCCGCTCTTCGCACCCGGCGCCGCCCGGCCGTCCGCCGACCACAGCGTGATCGTCGAGTTCCTCGTCGACGACGTGGACGGCGTGCACCGGAGCCTGACCGGCCACGTCGAGGAGTTCGTCCAGGAGCCCACCACGATGCCGTGGGGCAACCGGTCGCTCCTGCTCCGCGACCCCGACGGCAACCTGGTCAACTTCTTCACCCCCGTCACCCCGGAGGCAATCGCGAGGTTCACCCGCTGACGGCTCCCGCCGACGCGGGAACGACCACGGAGGTGGCGTCCTCGCGCAGGGTGAGTTCGAGCACCGGCGCGATCGTCCCGCCGAAGGCGGCCCGCGCCGCGCCGGGCCCGGCCGTCCACGGATCCGGCCCTCCGATGGAGCGGTAGTTGAGAAAGCTCACGACCTTCAGGTCGGGCAGGACCAGCCAGGCGTACGCCTGGTCGGGCTCTTCCGCCGGATTGGCCAGCACGAGCCCCGAGCCGTTCAGCGGCGTGTACGGCCCGGCGAGGGTGGGCGCGACGAAGCCGTAGAGCCCGGTGGGGGCGCTTCCCCTCGGGTGGAACGACTGCCGCTGCGTGCAGAAGAAGAGGTAGTACGACGACCCGTGCACCACGATGTGGGGCCGTTCGATCTCGTGGTTGACTCCGTCGGCCACGAGGAGGGGCGGCCGCAGCGACCAGCCGCCCGGCGTCGCCGCGGCGAGGGCCACCGCGCCCATGAAGGCGTGGCCCGCGCCGGGTGACGCCGCGACGGACGCGGCGACGAGCAGATATTCGCGTCCGTCGGCGGGGTCGCGGAACCAGCCGGGATCGCGGAACGCCTTGATGCGCCCGGGTCCGCCCTCGATGTCGTCGGCCGGCAGGTAGGTCACGCCGTCCGAACGGAGGACCTCCCGGTGCTCGGCGGCCGGGTCGAGCAGGATCCGGCCGCCGTCGGTCACCAGCCGGGCGCGGGCCTCCACGACGGTCTGGGTGAACGTCGGGCGGGCCTCACCTCGGCGGCCGGCGGCCGTGTAGAACACCGACACCGTGCCGTCCGGTCTGCGGACCGTCGATCCCGACCATTCGCGGCTGCCCGGCGAGGCGCCGTCGGCGAAGACGTGGCCGAGGTCGGTCCAGCCGCCGGCGTCCCTGCCGAGCAGCCGGAGACGGGCGTGGTCGTGACGCTCCTCGGGGTGGCCGAGGGCGGGCGCGGCGAGCGCGATCCACAACTCGCGGCCCCCGACCACGGTCGTCGAGCCGTCCTCCTCCTGGATCGGCCACAGATCCCAGACGTCGTCGTGGGGCAGCACGCGCGGCGGCGCGGGAAGGCCAATGACCGGCGCCGTCGTCGCCGGGCCGCCGACCGGCGCGGCGAGGTGCCGCCGCGTCCAGCGTGCGGGCTCGCCCCGCACCGGTTCCGCGACGCCGTTCACGCGATTCCCCCGTCACGTCGCCGTCCCCGGTCACGTCGCCGTCCCCGGTCACGTCGCCGTCCCCGGTCACGTCGCCGTCCCCCGGCGAGCACCTCGTGCGCGCAGGACCGGGCCTCCGGTCCGGGCGTGCCGTCTCGCCGCCCCCGTGGAGCCATCAGAAGAACCTCCGAATCCATCGCGCGGGGCGTCTCCCCGCACGTCTCAGAAAGCGTCACCACGACGCGGGCGCCTCGGACCGCGCCGCGCGTGCGAGCTCCACGGCTCCGGCCACCCCCGAACGGTCGCCGAGGGCGGGGCCGGTGACGTACTCGTCCATCGCCGCAGGACCGGCGGGCACCGGCGGCCCCGGATAACCGGCGGTGAGGGTGAGCAGCCGCGCCCGCACGGCGGGCAGCAGCGCGGGGTGCTTGGCGACGCCCCCGCCGACGACGATCCGCTCGGGCGACAGCGCGTAGGTCAGGTTCACGAGCGCGAGGGCGATGTATCCGGCCTCGAGCTCCCAGGCCGACGGGTCGTCCAGGTGCTCGGCACGACGCCCCCACCGGCGGCGCATCGCCTCGCCCGACGCAAGCCCTTCGAGGCAGTCGCCGTGGAAGGGGCAGCTCCCCGCGAACGGGTCCCTGCCCGTGTCGTGCGGGATGCGGATGTGCCCGAACTCCGGATGCAGGAGCCCGTGCACGAGCCCGCCGTTCACCACCGCCCCCACACCGATGCCGGTGCCCACGGTCATGTACGCGATCGTGCCGAGCCCCGCGCCCGCTCCACGGCGCCATTCCCCCAACGCGGCGGCGTTGACGTCCGTGTCCAGACGGACCGGTACGCCCAGCTCGGCGCGGAAGGGGGAGACGACGTCGACGTCCGCCCAGCCCGGCTTGGGCGTGGCCAGGATGCGGCCGTACGTCGGCGAGCCCGGCCGCACGTCCACCGGGCCGAAGGTGCCGATGCCGAGCGCGGCGATGGGCGGATGGCCGCCGAAGAACCGCAGCGCGGCGCCGATGGTCGTCTCCGGCGTGGTCGTGGGGATCACCTCGGTCGCGAGGACCTCTCCCCCGGCGTCGGCGACCGCGCACACCCACTTCGTCCCGCCCGCCTCGATTCCCCCGAAGAACGGGGCAGTTCCGTCCACTCGCGTCATCCCTTCAGAGAGCCTTGCAGCAGAGCCGTGACGAACCGGCGCTGGAAGATCAGGAAGATCACGAGTGTAGGAGCCAGGATCAGCAGCGAACCCGCGCAGAGCAACGGCATGTTGGTGCCCCACTGCCCCTGGAAGGCGCCCAGGGCCCCGGACATCGTCCGCTTCAACGGGTCGTCCACGAGGACGATCGCCAGGAGGAACTGGTTCCAGGTCCACAGGAACAACAGGATGGCCAGGGACGACAGCGCCGGCATGGCCAGCGGCACGTGGATGCGCCAGAAGAGCTGCCACACGTTCGCGCCGTCCATGCGCGCGCTCTCCGACAGCTCGTCGGGCATGTTGACGAAGTGCGCCCGCATCCAGAAGACCGCGAACGGCATGAACAGCCCGATGAGCGGCAGGATGATCGCCCATCTGGTGTTCAGCAGCCCCATGTCGCGCACCTGGTAGTACAGCGGCGTGATGATGCCCTCGAACGGCAGCGTCAGCCCGAGCACGAACAGCAGGAACACCAGGTTGCGTCCCGCCATCCGCAGGTGACCGATGGCGAACCCCGCCAGCGTCCCGAGCAGCAGCGAGAGGGGCACCACGCCGAGCACGATGAGCGTGCTCGACTTCACCAGCTCGATCATCCGGGCGGCCTTGAACGCCTCGACGAAGTTGCCCCACTGCGGATCGCTCGGCCACTCCAGGCCCGAGGGGTAGCTGCCGGACGGGTGCAGCGCGGTGACGAACAGGCTCACGAACGGCATGAGCGTGACCGCCATCAGCACGACGAGCAGCAGCCTTCCGGTCCACGTCTCCCGACGCCCGACGATCATGAGGACCTGTCCTTGGTGAGCCACTGGATGGGAAGGGCGACGAGGATGACGAGCACCATGAGCACGACGGCCAGCGCGGACGCCATGCCCACCTGCCGCTCGGTGAAGGCCAGATAGTAGATCTCCAGCCCCGGGACCATGGTCGCGTTCCCCGGGCCGCCCTGGGTGGAGACGTACACGATGTCGAAGCTCGCCAGCGCGGCGATCACGGTCACCGTGACGCAGACGCCGATCTCCTGCCGCAGGCTGGGCACGGTGATCGAGAAGAACTCCCGCAGCGGCCCCGCCCCGTCCATCCGGGCCGCCTCGTAGAGCGCCGGGTCGATCTTGCTCATCCCGGACAGCAGGAGGATCGTGCACAGGCCGAGCAGCACCCACGCCCCGATCACGCCGACCGCGGGCAGGGCGGTGGAGAAGTCGCCCAGCCACGCGCGTGCCACCCCGCCGAGCCCGACCAGCCTGAGCAGCTGGTTGACCAGTCCGGTCGACGACATCAGCCAGCTCCAGGCGATGCCGGCGGCGACGAGCGGGATGACCTGCGGCAGGAACAGGACCGTCCGCGCCACCAGCGCGAGCCGGCTCGTGGCGATCCGGCGGATCGTCGAGGCGATCGCGAGGCTCAGCACCACCGGGATCACGCTGAAGAACACGATCAGCTTGATCGCGTTGAGGATGGAGGCGAACAGGTCGGGGTCGGTGAAGACCTTGGCGTAGTTGCCCAGCCCGGCCCAGGCGGACGGGCCGATGCCGTCCCAGCGATACATCGAATACTGGACGGTGAGGGCGATCGGCCGTAGCACGAAGACCGCGTAGACGATGAGCGCCGGAGCCACGAACAGCCAGGCCACCCACCCCGGCGTGCGGAGCCCCGCCGCGCGGGCGGAGCTCCGCTTCCTCCGCTCGCCCGCGCCCTCGGCGGACTCGTTCGAGCGGAGAGTCGGCCGTGTCATCGGTGCTCAGCTCCCCCCGACCTGGCTCGTGTAGTCGCTCTGCACCGACTTCAGCAGCGCTTCGGGGGTCTGCTGCCCTGCGACCAGCTTCTGCAGCTGGGGCGTCCAGCTCTTGGCGTAGATCGCGCCGGTGGCGTTGGCGATGAAGTCCATCGCGCCGTTGTCCTCGGCGATCTTCGCGCCCGCCGCCAGCGTGCTCGCCGTGACCGTGTCGTCGGCCACCTCGGGCATGGGGGCGTCCGCCGGGCCCATGGGGTGCGACCCGCCGACCTTCACGCCGATCTCACGGGCCTTCGGGTCGGTCGCCACCCAGTTGAGGAAGAACGCCGCGCAGTCGGCGTTCTTCGCCCTGGAGCTGATCCCGTAGGTGAGGGGCGCCGACATCGCGGCCTGCTTGCCGCCCTGCTGCGCCGGCGGCATCAGGAAGAAGCCCACGTCGCCCGGCATCTGCTTGTCGAGGTTGCCCGACTCCCAGTCGCCGTTGAACATGAACAGGCCGTCGCCCTTGATGAAGCGGCTCATCATCGTCGCGTAGTCGACGGCGTTGACGTCCTTCCAGAAGTAGCCACCCTTGATCCACTTCTCCAGGTGCCGCGTCGCGGTCAGGTTGGAGGGGGTGTCGATCGTGGCGCCCGGCTTCTGGTAGATCCAGTCGTTGATCGGCCCCGGGGGACCGTACGCGGCCATGAGGTCCTGGAGGGGGAAGGCGAGACCGCCGGTGGCCCCTCCGTTGAACTGGGCGATCGGGGTGATGCCCGCGCTCTTGGCCTTCGCCAGCGCGTCGTCCAGCTCGTCCAGGGTGACCGGCGGGGACGACATGCCGATCTTGGCGGCGAGCTTCTTGTTGTAGAACACGCCGGTCATGCTGAAGTTCAGCCCCATGGCGTACAGCGACCCCTCGCCGCGCGTCTTCCCGCCGGGAGCCAGGCGCATCTGCTCCAGCTGGGAGGCGGGCCAGGAGTCCCAGCCGAACGCCTTGGCGTAGCCGTCGAGGTTCTTCAGCAGGTTGTTCTTGACCAGCTCCGACACCTGGGGAAGCCGCATCAGGTCCGGCGGGTCGTCGGCGAGGACGCGCGGCGCGTTCTGCGTGATCACCGCGAACTGGTCTTCGCGGATGTTCCACTTCACGTTCGGATACTGCTTGGAGAACTCGGTGCTGAGCTCCTTCGGCAGGGGGAAGCCGGTCTCGATATAGGCGTTGAGCGTTACCGGTGCCGTGCCACAGGTCGGCGCGGCCGACAGGGACGCGCTGGTGGCCTCCGGCTGAGGGGCGTCGCCGCCGGGCGCCCCGCAGCCCGCCGCCAGCGTCCCTCCCATCACGACCGCGAGCGCGGCCCCGTTCCAGCGAATTCGACGCGACATCTGCGTCTCCTTGATTGCTCGGGGACTGGCCGGCACACGCCGGACGCCCCAGGACTCAGGTTTGCTAAATCGGATTAGCAGTGCGATAGTCTCATCACACGTGTCGCGGGGTGTCAACCCCCACATTGCAGGAGGTCACCCGGTGAGCCCACGACGGGTCACGCTGGCGGACGTCGCAAAGACCGCCGGCGTCTCGCCGACCACCGCGTCGCTCGTGCTGTCCGGACGGGGCCGGGAGCTGCGCATCTCCCAGGACGTCGAGCAGCGTGTCCTCAAGGCCGCCGCCGAGTTGCAGTATCGGCCGAACATCGTATCCGTAGGCCTGCGAACTGGGACAACTCGGACTATTGGCTTCATTTCCGACACGGTTGCCACGACGCGGCTCGCCGGCGACATGATCAAGGGAGCCTTGGAAGCCGCCCGGGAGCGCGGCTTCATGCTGTTCATCGGCGAAACGGAGGGCGACGCCGAGCTCGAACGGCTCCTGCTGCAGGCCATGCACGACCGTCAGGTGGACGGGATCATCCTGGCCTCGATGTACACGAGGACCATCAAGGTGCCGAAGGCCATGGCGGCCGCCCCCGCCGTCCTGCTCAACGCGCTCCCCAAGCAGCCGTCGCCGTTGCCCTCGGTCATCCCCGACGAGATCGAGGCCGGACGCGTCGCCGCGCGGGCCCTGCTCGACGCCGGTCATCGCGAGGGCATCCACCTGATCGGCGCCGGTCCCGCACGGCGCAACGTCCCGGCGGGTGGCAGCGTCGCGGCGGTCGAACGGCTCATCGGCATCCGCGAGGTGCTCGCCGAGGCAGGGGTCAAGCCGGCGGGCGGCCACGTCTGCCCCGACTGGCAGCCGGAATACGGCCTCGCCCTGACCCGGGCACTGTTGGAGAAGGAGCGCCCGCAGGCGTTGATCTGCTTCAACGACCGGCTCGCCCTCGGCGCCTACCAGGCACTCGACGACTTCGGGCTCAAGGTGCCCGGCGACGTGTCCGTCGTGTCCTTCGACGACCACCCGATCGCCTCGTGGATGCGCCCCCAGCTGACGACGGTGGCCCTCCCCCACTACGAGCTCGGCCGCAAGGCCGTCGACGTGCTGTTCACGGAGATCGGCCGCGACCGTGAGGACGACGGCGGGCAGGGCGAGGTGCATCGCGTGCCGATGCCCATCCGCGTCCGGGAGTCGATCGCGTCGCGGGGCGTCTGAACGGCACTCGGGCGTCCGAGCGCTCCGGCCGCATAAGCGGCGCTCAGGCCCCGAGCTGCCCGGCGACCGGCGGGGCCGGTTCGGCGGCCGACGTCGCGGCCGTCCCGGCCGAGAGCGGCCGGCCCGGCGACCGGCGGCGAAAAAGGGCGGGCTCTCCGCCGCAAACACAATGCCGCGGACGATGAAATTTTCATCGCGGCGTCACCGGCGGCCTTCGCTTTCTCCCTGGTGAAAACTCACGACACGGACGCCCGCCCGCGAGAGATTCCCGGCGGCCCGACAAGTGCCTTGACATGCCGTGCGACTTCATATTTGCTCCGCTTCACCACCACTTACAGTCGCCCGGCAGGAAGGAGTACTCGCCCATCCGTCTCTGTTATCGCTAACACGAATTGTCCTGACGCCAGCCGATCGGATCGTCGAATCCCGGCATGATCCGCCTTTATCTGGCACCCGCCAGGCCATAAGCCGCATTCCTTCAGAAGGCGGCAGCAGGATATTCGCGATAACGGAAACCAGAGTTCGCCATGCCTTTCCGCAACGGAGAAGGGCGAACGCGCGCGCTGCCGACGACCGGTCGCCGCGCTCCTCCGGGGTCGACTGACGGTGGGCTCACGCAGCGTTCGAATCCGTTCCGCAAGACCGCTCGCCGGGGCTCACCGGCAAACCCGATTGCTTCCCCATCGACGTACGTCGGCTTTCGAACGATAAAGGGAGTTGCGTGAAGTTGAGACAGAGATCCATCTTCACCGCTGTCGCGGCCGCCGCGCTTCTCGTCCTGGCCTCGGGACGCATGGCGCTGAGCGACAGCCTCGGTGCGGCCACGCCGTCCTCGGCGAGCGCCGCCGTCGCTGCGGCGACCTCCGGCTGCGGGAAGACCCCGACGCTGAGAAGCGGTTCGCAGACGATCACGACCAGCGGCAAGAGCCGCAGTTGGATCCTGCGGATTCCCGACAACTACGACAACAACCACCCCTACCGGCTGATCTTCGCGTACCACTGGCTGAACGGCACGGCGCAGATCGTCGACTCGGGCGGATCGGACGGATCCGTCTGGGCCTACTACGGGCTCAAGCAGCTCTCGAACAACAGCACGATCTTCATCGCACCCCAGGGCATCAACAACGGCTGGGCCAACAGCAACAACGAAGACCTGACGTTCACCGACGACGTGCTGCGGCTCGTCGAGAACGACCTCTGCGTCGACACGACGCAGCGCTTCGCCATGGGGTGGAGCTACGGCGGCTCGATGAGCTTCGCGGTCGCGTGCGCCCGGCCGACGGTCTTCCGCGCGGTCGCGGTCTACTCCGGCGCGCAGCTCAGCGGGTGCAACGGCGGCACCCAGCCGGTCGCGTACATGGGCATCCACGGCACCCACGACTCGGTCCTCAACATCTCTCTGGGCCGGCAGCTGCGCGACAGGTTCGTCTCGAACAACGGCTGCACCCCCACGAACCCCCGGGAGCCCTCGCAGGGCAGCCTGACGCACATCATCACCAACTACTCGGGATGCCGGGCCGGCTATCCGGTCGTATGGGCGGCGTTCGACGGCGACCACACGCCCTCCCCCAACGACGGGTCCACCTCCACGAGCGGCGCCAGGACCTGGACGTCGGCTGAGGTGTGGAAGTTCTTCACCCAGTTCCAGTCCGGGACGACGTCTCCGTCGCCGTCCCCCTCGGCTTCGCCCTCCTCGTCCCCGTCCGCGTCTCCGTCGGCGTCTCCGTCGGCGTCCCCGTCGGCTTCTCCGTCCGCGTCGCCCAGCGGCGGTTCGGGCGCCTGCCGGGTCAGCGCGACCGTCAACGCCTGGAACGAGGGCCTGACCGAGCAGATCGCCATCACCAACACCGGCTCCTCCACCGTCAACGGCTGGTCGCTGACCTTCACCCTGCCCAGCGGGCAGACCATCACCAACGGATGGAACGCCACCTACTCGCCCAGCAGCGGACAGGTCACGGCGCGGAACATGAGCTACAACGGCACGATCGCGCCCGGCTCCACCACTGAGATCGGCTTCCAGGCCACCCACACCGGCAACGCCGGCAAGCCCACGGCGTTCGCCCTCAACGGAAACCCCTGCACCATCGTCTGATCGCGAGGATCACCGGGGGTGGCGCCCGATCGGGCCCACCCCCGGGCCTGCGGGGTCGCCTACCCCGCACGCCAGACGGCGGCGTGGGAGACGGCGAAGGGGCTCTCCTTCTTCGAGGTCACCGAGCCCGCCGCGTAGACCTGGCCCGTGCCGGGGCGCAGGGCCAGAGCGCTTACCCGGGCCACATAGCCCGCCGGCGCGGGGATGCGGTGGCGGGTCCAGCGCCCCTCGGACAGATGCCACAGCAGGTCGCCGCGGCCGACCACCCACAGGCCGCCCCTGCCGTCGGGCTCCGCCTGGCCGAACGTCGTTATCCTCCCGGCGGAACGCTCCCGGCTCGACCCCGGCGGGCCCCAGTGGCAGGTCCACGACCTCCCGTTCCAGTGCAGGGCCACCGGGCGTCCCCGTTCCAGCGGCTCGTTCTCGTCGTCGTACTCGTGCTCCATCAGCCACGTGACCCCGCCCACGGCCCACACGTCGTCGGGACCGATCACGCCGACGTCCCGGAGCGCGCTGCCCGCCACGTCGTGGTCCGGCGTCTCCAGGACGGGCACCCCGATCAGGCGCCAGCCTCCCTGCTCCCAGCGCATCGCCGCCGGCCGCCTGCCGTACGCGCCGGTCACGGCCCAGACCTGGTCGTCGTACGCGCTGAGCGCCCCCGCCTCGACGGGCAGGGGATAGCGCTGCCATTCCCGCCCCGTCCACAGCAGCCCCACCCGCCCGTTCACGGTCCACATGCGGTCCGCTCCGACCGGCTGGGTGGCGGTGTAACCCCACCCGATCGCGTCGGCCGCGGGCTTGGCCAGTGTCTCCGAGCGCCACCGGCCCCCCTCGTAGGTGCCGACGAACCCCGTCGTATCCCCTCCCTTCCGGTCATTGGAGTTGCCGAACACCCAGGCCTGGCCGGCCGAGGTGGCGGCGAGCGCGACGACCGGCTGCGGGCCGCGATCGGGAAGGGGAGGGATCTCGAACGTCCGCCATGCCTCGCCGTCCCAGCGGCGCACCCCGCCGTCCCTGATTTCCAGGGCGCTTCCGCGCTGCTTCTCCGTACGGAAGGTGGCCCAGAGCGTGCCGTCGGCGGCGACGGCGAGCAGGTCGACGGCCCCGCGCGCACGGTCGATCCAGAGCGTGCGCCATGCCGTCGGGACGTCGGACGCCCGCAGATCGTCGCGGTCCTCCGGCGGCAGCGCGCACCTCGCCGGCCGGGCCGGCAACGGCCGAAGCCCCGCACCACCGGCCGGGCGCGGCGAGATCATCGCCATCGGCTTCGCACCGGCGGCGCCGCCCGGTGAGGACGTACGCCCGCCGGGGGCGGATGCGTGGTCGGCGGGGGTCGAACCCGGATTCGTCGCGCAACCGGCGACGACCACCATCAGCACGGCCAATGCCCGGCTCGCCGTTCTCACCCCGGGAGTCTCGCACGCCGGAGCATCACCCCGGCACATCCGGTTCAGCCGGGCGGGATACGCGCCGCGATCTGCTCGCGGGCGTGCGCGCACTCCGCGAACCTGTGCGGGCAGTCGAGGGCGTGCTCGATCAGGTCCTTGGCCGCCCGTGCCTGCTCGATGCGCTGCTCCAGCGCGGCGGCGTGGCGGCGCAACAGGTCGCGGTGGTCCATCGGGTCGGGGGCGGACAGCACGGCGCTCAGGTCGCGCAACCCGAGCCCGGCCTCCTTGCCCATCAGGATCAGCGCCACGCGCACCAGCGCGTCCTGTCCGTAGCGGCGCCGACCACCCGCCCGCCGCGCGGGTTCGATCAGCCCCATGCTCTCCCAGTGGCGCAGCACGTGCGTGGCCAGACCGAACCGGTCCGCCAGCTCGCCGATGGTCAGCTCGTCGCTTGACTTCATGTGCACATTAACCGGCACCGTTGGCCGCATGCTCAAGCATGCAATCACCGGCCCCGCCCAGGCCGTGGCCGGGGCCTCCACGCTCGGCGCGAAGGTGCTGGTGCCGGTGCACGACGCCCACGGGCACGATCCGCTCTCGGCGCTGTTCCGCACCACGGGCACCGCCTCGGACGCGATCGCCCTGGCCGGGCCCGCGCCGGCCGTAGTCGACCTGCCCACGGGCGAGCGCTGGGAGGCGGCGCCATGAGCGTGTTCCTGCACGGAACGGTCGCCGAGATCGAGCAGATCACCGCGCGCATGCGCCGCATCCGGATCACCGGCCCCGGCCTGCGCGACCTGCCCTGGACGCCGGGGACGCACATCCGTCTGCGGGTCGGCGACCTCCGCTCGCCCCGCTCGTGGCTGCGCGGGTTGCTCCGCACCTACTCGATCTGGGACTACTCCGCCGCCGGCCGCCTCGACCTGTGCATACTCGACCACCCGTCCGCCGGGCCCGGAGCGCAGTGGTCGCGGCGGGTACGCGTCGGCGACCCGGTGGCCCTCACCTCGCCGGACGGCCGGCTCGTCCTCCGCGAGGACGCGGGCTATCACCTGTTCGCCGGCGACGAGACCGCGACCGTGGCCTTCGGAGCCATGCTGCGGGCGCTGCCGCCGTCCGCGATCGTGCACGGCGCGATCTCGGTCGAGGGCCCCGGCGACCATCTCCCGCTGAACCATGCGGATCGCCTGACATGGAGCTGCCGCCCGGCCGATCGCGTCGACCCCGCTCATCTGGTCGACCCCGCTCATCTGGTCGACCCTGCCCATCTCGTCGACCCTGCCCATCTGGTCGACATGGTCCGCTCCCTGGAGCTTCCCGACGCGCCGGGCGTGGCGTACCTCGCCGGAGAGGCCCGCAGTTGCCAGGCCGTACGGCTCCATCTCATCCGCGAACGCGGCTGGCCGCGCAGGGCCGTCGTCGTGAAACCGTTCTGGACCCCCGGACGGCGCGGCATGGACTGACCGCTGCTGCGCGTACGAGCCGGGGGCCGGAGGTCACCGCGGCCGGTGGCCCCTCCTCTTACGCCCGGCCGGCGCGCCCCGGCGGCCGGAGGAGCCGTTCTGCGCGGGCTTCTGGGCCTGCCGCCGTGCCGGTTTCTCCGCGGGAGCGGCGGCGGGGGCGCGGCCCCGCGAGCTGTTCACTGTACGGCCGCGGACGATGCCGATGAAGTCCTCCACCAGGTCGGTGGTCGCGTCCGCGGGCCAGGTCAGCGCGACCTGCGACTGCGGCGCGTCGAGCACGGGCCGATAGGTGAGATCCCTGCGGTGATGGAGGCGGGCCAGCGACTGCGGGACCACGAGCAGACCGGTGCCGGACGCGACCAGCTTGACCGCGTCGGCCGTCGTGTCCGGACGGGTGAACGCGGGCTGCCCGGGCCGGACCGCCCACTCGATGGTGTCGTCCAGCGGATGGAACACCTCGTCGTCGGCGAGGTCGGCGATGGTCACCTCGTCGGCGGCGGCCACCGCGTGGTCCTTGGGCACCACGACCACCGTGGTCTCCACATAGAGAGGAATGACACTGAGCCCGTCGCGGTCGATCGGCAGCCGGGCGAACGCGGCGTCGGCGCCGCCGTCACGCAGGAACCCCACCACCTCGGCGGCGGGAACCGCGACCAGGGTGACCGGCACGTCGGGGATCCTCTCGGCCCAGATCTTGACCCATTTCGCGGGCGTCACCCCGGGCACGTACGCCAGCCGGAACACCCTGCCGGTCTCTCCATCAGTCACTTCCTCAGGCTACCGATGGCATGGGAACCCGCTCCGACTGACTACGCTTGACGTTTATGAGCTCGTCCAAGCCGAAGACCATCCAGACGATGAAGCCCGCCACGGCGGCCAAGAAGCTGGGTGTGCTCCTCTCGGCCACTCCCGCCGAGTTCCAGGAGGGTGTCGTCTCCCGCGACGAGCTGAACGAGCTGCAGGCCAAGCCGCCCGCCTGGCTCGTCGACCTGCGCCGCAACGGCCCGCACCCCAAGCAGGTCATCGCCTCGAAGCTGAGGATCTCCATCTCCGGCCTGATCCGCGGGGGCATCACCGGCCCGCTCACCACGGCCGAGATCGAGGCGCTGAAAGAGGAGAACCCGCCGTGGCTGGAGCGCGAGCGGGCCATCCAGGCCGAGGTCCGCAAGGAAGCGCTCCGCCTCAAGCAGCGCTAGACATTCACGCGTCCGCCGTCGTGACGGTGCCGGTGGTGCCGTCAACGGTGATCACGGTGTCGTCGCGGAGCCTGCTCGTCGCGTCCGGAACGCCGAGGACGGCGGGGATGCCGTGCTCGCGAGCGACGATCGCGGCGTGGGAGAGCACGCCTCCGGTCTCGGTGACCACGCCCCCGGCGATGCGGAGCAGCGGCGTCCACGCGGGGTCGGTGAAGGGGCAGACGAGGATGTCGCCCGGACGCACGCGCGCGAAGTCGCCGTAACCACGCACGATCCTCGCGGCGCCGGTCACGGTCCCGTGGCTGCCCGGCACTCCGGTGAGCGTGGCCTCGCCCGGGGCGCCGTACGGAAGGATCGGAGGAGGGGGCGCGGCGGTGATCGGCCGGGCCTGCAGGATCCACGTGCGGCCATCCTCGATCGCCCACTCGACGTCCTGCGGTCCGCCGAGTGCGTCGGAAACCCGTTTCCCCAGCTCGGCGAGCCGCCTGGCGGTCGTGTCGTCGATGACCGGACGGGTCCGGGCGGCGGCGGGCACGTCGCGGACGACGAGCCGCGTGCCGCGCCGATCGAGGCGCCGGTCGAGGCGCCGGTCGAGGCGCTGCCGCTTGTCCGCGACGGTGCGGGTGACCGACCCGTCCCCGGCGACGTGGTAGGCGTCAGGGGTGACCCTGCCCTCGACGATGCTGGGGCCGAGCCCCCACGACGCCTCGATCCGGGTCGCCTCGCCCGGGTGCGCCGGTGTGAACATGACCCCGGATATCTCGGCGTCCACGTGGCGTTGGACGATGACGGCCATCAGGAGATCACCGGAAGGCTCATGGCCCGGGGCGGCCCGGTAGGCGATGGCCCGTGGGGAGAACAGCGAGGCCCAGCAGGCGCGTACGGCCCTGGCGACCTCGTCGGCACCGTGCACGGCCAGGAAGCTGTCGTGCTGACCCGCCGCCGACGCCTGAGCGGTGTCCTCCTTCGCCGCCGACGATCTCACCGCCACGGGCGGATCGCCGAGCCGGCCGAGTGCGCGTGCCAGTGCGTCGATCAAGGGCGCCGGCCCTGCCTCGATCACCCGCTGTGCCGCGTCGTCCGGTTCGCCGGTCAACCGTCCAAGGTCCAGATCGCGGACCGCGTCGAGATAGGCGGCGAACGGAACGACGAAGCCGTCGGGCACCGGCAGACCCGCGCGGAGCAACGCGCCGAGCGCGCCGGCCTTGCTCCCGCAGGTGCCGGTGACACTCCTCCGGAGAGGTACGAGCACGGCGCCACCCTTCAACGGATTGTTGACAACAATCTGTTGATTGTGCAGGATGTGCCGCATGCATCGCAAGGACGACATCGGCGCGCATGCCGACAACGTCCAGGCTCAGCGTGAGCGGGACGCGCGGGAACGCCTGCTAAGCCTGGGCGCGGACGAGCTCGACGCCCGCCCGTGGCGCCCCGCACCCGTCCCGCCGTCGGCGGTCGACCTGGTGCAGTTCGCCGTCTGGCGCAACGCCGACCTGGCACCGGACGACATCCTGAGCGCGCTCGCCCTCCTGCCCGCCGCACGCGCCGAGGTCGAAGCACTCGAGTCCGCCCTGCTGTTCATCGCCCGTGGTGCCGGTCTGACCTGGGCGCAGATGGCGCAGGTGATGGGGTTCAACTCCCCTCAGGCGTGCCAGCAGCACTACACCCGCCTCACCGCACGGCAGGACTCCGGCTCGTGAGGCGCGACTCCCCGCCCGAACTCCTGGTCCTGCACGCCGTACGCGTCACCGGGTTCGCGGACACCCCGGTGATCGCCCGCCGGTACGCACTCGACGCGGCCACGACGACGGAGGTGCTGCACGACGCCGAGGCACGTGGCTGGGTCGAGCACACCGCCTTCGCGGGCACCGGAGGCTGGTCGCTGACCGAAGCGGGCCGGGCCGAAAACGAGCGGCAACTCGCGGCCGAGCTCACCCGGGTCGACGGCACCGAGGAGGTCCGAGACGTCTACCGCACGTTCCTGCCGCTGAACGCTCTGCTGCTGCAGGCCTGCACCGACTGGCAACTGCGGCCCACCGCCGGCGATCGGCTCGCCGTCAATGACCACTCCGATCCGGCCTGGGACGCCGGAGTGCTTCACGAGCTCGCCTGCGTCGACCGGGCGCTGACACCGCTCGTCGACCGGCTCGGGCGCGTCCTCACACGGTTCCGCGGATATGACACCCGGTTCACCGCGGCCCTGACGCTCGCCCGAGCCGGGGACGGGGCCTGGGTCGACCAGACCGACGTGGACTCCTGCCATCGTGTCTGGTTCGAGCTCCACGAAGACCTCATCGCCACGCTCGGCCTCAAGCGGCACGAACACCCCTGACCCAGTCTCGTCCTGGATCACAGGTGCCGGCCGAGCAGGTTCCAGTGCCCGCAGAACCAGACGAGGGCGAGCAGTCCCGACAGCACGACGCCCTGTGCCCCCCGGACCAGCAGGCCCGCGTGCCGCCAGCCCTGCACGGTGATCGCGGTCGCGACGACGGTGAGCGCGAGAGCCCCGGGGGGCGTGTTTGTGCGCGTTGGTCCCTCCTGGACGAGGCGATAGGCGCCCCTGGCCGTTTCCGGTGGTCACGCGTCAAGGTGCTCGCCGAGGTCGGACTCGGCCACTCCAATACCGAGATCGCCACCCGCCTGCACATGAGCGAGGTCAAAGCCAGATCTCTCACCTGTTCGACAAGCTCGCCGTCACCAACCGCGTACAGGTGGCCATCGCCGCCTACCGCGCCGGCCTGGTCGACTGACGAAACGGGGAGCGCGGACTACATCGTGATGACGTGCTCGGGCTCGGCGACGGGAAATCTCACCCCGGTGAGGTCTTCGGAGACGGCCCACAGCCGCCGCTGCACGGCCATCTCGTACGACTCCGGGCTGGAGGTGACCAGCCGGGGGTGGCCCATGATCTCCATGCGCCCGCCGGGACCGTAATACTGGCCGCCGAGCACCGCCGGGTCGGTGGCGGCACGCAGGGTCGGCAGCGCGCCCATGGCCGGCGTCTGGGTGATCAGCGGCGCGAGCCAGGTGATCGGAAGCCGGAAGGCCGCGGGAGTGTTGCGGGCGAGCTCGGTGCTGGACACGCCGGGGTGCGCGGCCACCGCGATGGTGGTGCCGTGCGCGGCGAGCCGGCGCTGCAGCTCGTACGTGAACATCAGGTTGGCCAGCTTCGACTGGCCATAGGCGGCGACCCGGCCGTACGACCGCTCCCACTGCAGGTCGTCGAAGTGGATCGCGGCCCGCACGCGGTGGCCGATGCTGCTGACCGTGACCACGCGCGAGCCGGGCACCGGCAGCATCAGGTCCAGCAGCAGCCCGGTGAGCGCGAAGTGGCCGAGGTGGTTGGTGCCGAACTGCATCTCGAAGCCGTCCCGGGTGGTCTGCTTCGGGGTGTACATCACGCCGGCGTTGTTGATCAGCAGGTCGAGCCGGTCGAACCGCGACCGCAGCGCCGCCGCCGCGGCGCGGACGGAGTCGAGCGAGGTCAGGTCGAGCGCCTGCACGCTCACGTCGCCGGTCATGCGGGCCGCGGCCCGCTCACCCTTCCCGACGTCGCGTACGGCGAGCACCACGGCCGCCCCGCGCTCGGCGAGCGCCTTGGCCGTCTCGAACCCCAGCCCGGTGTTGGCCCCGGTCACCACGGCCACCCGTCCGCGCTGGTCGGGGATGTTGGCTGTCGTCCACTTCTCGCCCATGCGAGGCTCCCTAGGTAACGTACCGAAGGTATCTTGTGCATGACGCTAAGGTACCCTCGGTACGTTGTCAACGTACCAGGGGTACTTAAATTAGACTGGCGGGCGTGGGATTCCAGCGGGCGCGAACCGAAGAGCAGCGGGAGATCCGCCGGCGGGCGATCCTCGACACCGCGTCGGCGATGCTCGACGAGATGCCCGTGGCCGCGGTCACCCTGAACGAGCTCAGCCGTCGGGTCGGCCTGGCCAAGCCGAACGTGCTGCGCTACTTCGAGTCGCGCGAGGCGGTGCTGCTGGAACTGCTCGACCGCTTTCTGCAGGAGTGGCTGGCCGACCTGGCGACCGAGCTGGCCGCCGACGTCGACGCGAACCAGCCCATGGCCGAGCGGGCGGAAGCTGTGGCCGAGATCCTCAGCCGCTCACTCTCCGGCCGGGCGGTGCTGTGCGACCTCTTCGGCGCGCAGGGCAGTGTGCTGGAACACAACGTCTCCGTCGAGGTCGTGGCCCGCTACAAGCGCGCCTCCCTGGAACGCCTGACGACCATGGCCGCCCTGCTCCGCAAGCACCTGCCGGAGCTGGGCGAGAACGCGACCCTGCTCAGCCTGCAGACCATGGTCTTGGCCGGCGCGCTGTCGGCGTACAGCACACCCCCGCCCAGCCTGCAGGCGGCCTATCAGGCCGAACCCGACCTGGCCCGCTTCCACTTCGATTTGAAGGACTCCTTGAAGCTCGCCCTGACCGCCACCCTCCTGGGCGTGCTCCCCCGCCCCTGACCCGCTGTGCCCCTGCCCAGCACTCGCCCGGGCGCTCGTCGTCGGCATAGACCGTGCGCCGCACCCCAGCCTCGTCGCGGTTAGCGCGGGTTGGATCGGAACTCGGCCCAAAGGTCGACCGCCTGCTGCGAGTCGAGAGCGGCGACGTCCTCGCGGGACATACCGACGGTGTAGATGAGGCGGTCCGCGAGCCAATCCGGCACGGGCTTCCTGGGAGGCGGTTGCTCGACGCGAATATGCTCGGCCGGCGCCCCCAGGCGATCGATGATCTGGCCTGGGAGCACTACCTCCGGACGCCCTGTGCCGGCGGCACGGACCCTGGCTGTGGCCTCGGCGTAGACCTCACCATCGGCTCTCTCGCCCACAGCCCATATTGCGCAGATCTCGATCGACTTGTCGTCCGTGATGCGATAGACGACCCGCCATGTGTTACGCCCGACCACGAGCTTGCGAAAGCCGGTCGACTCCCCGCCCAGCGGGTAGCCTGCCTCCGGATTCTCCAGCAGCAGAAGAATCTGTTTCAGCACCTTCGTCGCGGCATCAGGGCCGATCCGCCGCAGGTCATCGACCGCCGGTGCCGTGAAGACGACGTCGGACACGGGCTACTCGTCGTCCGGCAACGCGGCCAGCGACTCTCGCGTGTGCCCGAAAGCGGAGAGCACGTCATCGAGCGGAACGCGCTCTCCGGTGTCGGTCACCGAGCGTGCGAGCACGAGCGCCAGATCCCTGAGATCGGCGGCGGCCTCCTCCAGCTCTTGCAGGCGACGAATACCGACGACGGCCGCCACCGGCTGACGCCGACGGGTCACCACCAGATCCGTCCCACGCTCAGCATCGGCGACCAGACGGGCCACCCCACGCTGGGCCGCTTCTGTGACGCTCAACTCGGCAGCTTCGTGCAGCACGGTCATGCAACTACTGTGCAGAAATCTATAGAGAACAAGCAGTGCCGCCCTTCCGGGAAAGCCCTCGCCCGGCGACCAGCGTCGACCTGTCTCTTCTCACGCCGCACCCCACTGCGAAGCACTCGACGCACGCCATAGGTACCCAACCTGGCCTTCGAGACCGCCATCACTCAGACTGGTGTTGATCACCTTCCAGCTCAAGCGCTCGCTTCTCCCAGTCCGAGAGCACTTTCATCTGCCCGGGGGAGATGGCGTCTTTCTCTTCCCTATCGGCCGAGCGGATGGTTTCGACGGCCAGGAGAACACCCCGGTGGAGTTCGATGGCCTCATCTTCCAGATCCGTCAGCATCTTGGGGACCCATATGTTCCGCCAACGTCCCTTCTCCAAATAGGCACAGAACAGCTTTCCGAGCTCTTCTTCGCGAGTGCCCCGGGGCTCGCCCTTCGTTTCCGTCGCGGCACCGTTCAGGTAGTTCAGGATGGCGGCGTGGGTTTCCGCGGCTGCTTCCGCCGCCCTCTCCGATGCCTCCCTGGCGGCCGCGGCGGCAGAGCGCGCCTCCTCGACGGCCCGCAGCGTTTCCTCAGTGAGTTTCGCCTGCCTGGCGAACCGCGACCGAAGCCGCGCCCACACTGTGGCGGCGGACCCTCCCCCACTCTCCGTGTACGTCGCCATACGATCCCTCGCCTTGATCGATGTGGCACATCACCCCAAAACGTACGAAAAGGGAGGATGGACAGCCAGGCACGATTACCTGGCGATCTGGAGACCGAGCCATGACGAAGAAGGAAATTTCGGCAACTCTGCCGCCTTCAGGAGTACGCTTCCGGCTTCGCCGACAGTCCGGCCGTGGTGGTATCACTTCGCTTCGAGCGACAATTTTTACCCCTGGGAATGGAGAGCCGTCCGTCCCGCCAGCTCTGCGCCCACACTTGGGACATGGACTTCCACAACGAAGCGGAGGACGACGTCGAGAAGCCCCTCAACGAGCTCGCGCTTCCCCGGCACCTCGCCGCCCTCATCGGTGCGCTACAAGGGCCGGCAGACCTCGGCGTCCATCACGACCGGCATCTCACCTAGACAGCAGCGAAGCGGACGCGAGAACACGCCGGCTGTCCAGATGCGCGGCACGCACGTCCATCGCTCTGCCGGTCGCCGCCGGTGAAAGACCTTCGTTGCCGAGAACGAGGTGCCGTGCTCGCGCAGGCGTAGCCGCTTCCGCTGCTTCACATGCCCGGCCACTCTGCTCGCGCCGGCGCCAACTCCTCCTCGGTCACCGGACCATGGATCTCTCGAAGACCCGCCACCAGATCCCCCAGGCGGTCATGATCCGGATTCCTCGACAGGTCCGAGAAGGTGACGGCGTCGGCCTTTGTGCTACCCACGTCGGCAATCTAGTTCGGAACACCAGCCCAGCGTGCCAGTTATCGCAGGTCAGGCCGGCCCTGCAGAACACGTCGAGGTCGCGGCAGCCGTCCGGCACGTCCTGGCGATGCTCGGCACCCTGCCGGGGCCTGACCGCGGTTCGTGCGATCCTGCAGATCATGGATCACAGCGACCTGGTCGGCGTATGGGACAGCGTGCCCTATGACTACGGGGCGCTGGAGACCTGCTGGCTGGCCTTCCTCCAAGACGGCCGTGGTTGGGCCGCCTGGGCCAACCTGGCCGGCGGGATCGAGGTGAGCCGGTTTCGCTGGTGCTGCCCGGCAGCGAACGTCCTGGAACTACGTTACGAGTGGCACGCCTCGGGCGACTGGCGGCAGACCGGGAGCAGCCTCGCCTTCACCACGATCACCGGCGAGCAGTGGGACAGCGAAGTAGTGCGAACCGGCTTCGCCATCGAACCGGACGAAGCCGTCATGGCCCAGACCCCGTTCACGGCCCTGCATCTCGAACCGGACTCTCTGCTCTGCCAGGACTACGCGTGTGTACGCCGTGAGGTCTCGATCGACGACGATCCGGCCCAGAGCATCTCCCCCTGGCCATCGTCTGAACTGTGACAGACAGACGGCTTGCGTGCCGGATGTGCGCTGCTCAGGGCGATTGTCCCGCCGAGCTAAAACGCGGGGCCCATGCCGAAAACGACTCTGGCCCTCGATCGGCACCGGGCTTGCCGGGCGATCGAGGACCAGGATCAGTCAGTTAGCGCAGGTCAGGCCTCGCCAGCGGTGAGGCCGACGGGGCAGCTCACACCGGTGCCGCCGAGGCCGCAGTGACCGTTGCTGGATGCACTATCGGAGTGGTTTTCGCTTCTGATCAGCAGACGCGTCACGACCTACGATGCCTCGACTTGAGGTAGTCGTTCACCCACTTCTTGCTGCTACGCCACATGCCGTCGTCCCCCTTGACCGCACGGAGTCGCCCCCGTGCGGCGGCCACGCGAAGTGCGTTCTCGGTGACGTCCCGCGTGGCCAGAGCGGGTAGTGGGACAAGCTTGACCGGACCGGCCACCGCCGGCATGACGAAGCGGTACAAATTTGTCGTCACACTGCGTGCGATGAGTTCACCCAACGGGCCGAACTCGTCATTGTCAGCTCGGCGCATCGCCTGAAGGTACTTGTCGCGATCGCGCTTGTAGATAATCGCGGGCGGATATCCGATTCTGCAAAGTACCAAGTTGAGCACCAGACGGCCCGTCCGTCCGTTGCCGTCGAGGAACGGGTGTATCTGCTCGAATCGGTTATGTATTCGCGCCAAGCGTTCGGGGAGGGCTTCGTCGGACTCGTCTTCAAGGCCATCGACCGTCTTCACCCAGTCCCGCATCTGAGAGTCGACTTCCGGCCATGACGGCGGCTTCATGCCCCCGGGGAAGTTGGCGGTCTCGTGCTGTCGGAAGTTCCCCGGCCCCTCGGCGGGGGTGGCATGCGGGTGGGGATCTACGGCCCACACGAGCGACATGGCGGTGTGGTGTATCTGACGAACCTCCTGGAGCGTGATGAGGTCTCCGTTCTGCCAGTCTCCCGGCTCCAGTGCCTGCCCATACACCCACTTCGCAGCATCGCCGTACCCCCTCACCTCCATGTAGTCCCTGAGCGGCTTCGCGCCTACCGCCCGACCTTCCTCGAGGAGCTTCTCCACCTCCTGCAAGACAAGCGTGTTGCCCTCGATCGCAGTACTGTTGTGGGCCTCCTGGTGCCAGATGTCAGACCAGATGTCCTCCGCCTCGGCGGGCGAGGGCAACCCGCCCAAGCGGTCCCGAAGCTCTCGAAGGGCCTCGTCAAGGCGCTGATACACGGTCGCTCTGGACGGCCTCCCCGGTCCCGACACCAGCGCCTCCCGTGGTTTTGTTCGGCTCAGCCGATGTAACTGTACCGAACAAATTCGCTCCAGTTGTTCGCCTCGGCTTAATCAATCGAACCGAACAACTCGCCGCGCCACGCCCAAGCAGAGCCAGACGTCGGAGCGGCCAGGCACCTGGGTGACATCGCCCTCCCGACAGGGATCCTCGGCCCACAATGAGACCTCGGAGCAGGCCTGACCACCGTCCGGAGGTCTCCCCGGCTTACTCCTCCGAAGAGGTTGTCAGCCCAGTCGGGCACCAGGCTGAAGGGTCACCCGCGTTGACACCGGTGCCGCCGATGCCGCAGTAGCCGTTGGGCACCTTAAAGAGATATTGCTGGTGGTAGCAGTTCACTTCAAGCAATAAGTCATTCCCAAGCGCCAACTCCGAGACCCCCCGGACATCGGCGCCTACACTCGCACCGATATCAGCCTCCTGGTAGCCGCTGAAGCACCGCCTCCGCATGGTGATCCCATAGAGCACAAGCCGATCCATGCGAGGACGTCACAGGAAGTCACTCGCACTGCATGGGGCGCCATCCCAGGTGGCGCGGATCCGGTAGGGGCCCTGAACGCTCAGCGTCAAGAGTCAAGGGCTCATCTCATCCCTGGGAAAGGTTATCCCCCAGATGCCCATGACTCCTGTAAGACTACCTGGCGGTGTGCGATTATCGCACTATGAGCACGCTCGACTGGAACGAGATCGGGGAGCGAGTCCGCGAAGCGCGACTGGCCATGCGGCTGTCGCAAGAGCAGCTTGCCCAGCGAACCGATCTTGACAGGACCATGATCAGCAAGATCGAGGCCGGTTCGAGGCGGCTCGATGCGCTGGAGCTCTCTCGACTGGCCCGTGCACTCGACATGCCTATCGGCCATTTCCTCAATGCGCCACCCGCAGTCATGTCGCACCGCACGCCTCTGGCCGAGGACACGGCAACAGGTGCGACGCAGGCCTCTTACCGCATCGATAGCGCACTCGCCGCATGGATCCGCGAGATCCGGATGCTCATGTCGCTAGGCACCCTTCATCCGAAGCCGCTTAGACGGTACCCCGCTGAGATCGACGGCCCCGCCGCCGCAGTCGAGGCCGCTAACTGGCTGAGAGATGACCTAGGTCTGGGGATCGCTGCCATTCAATCCCTGGCCGACCTGTGCGAGCGCTGCGGTCAATACGTTCTGGTGACCGACCTCCCAGGAGACGGAGCTTCTGCTGTTGATGGCGATATAGCAGCAGCCGTGGTGAGCCTTAATGGCGATCCTGGCCGGCGGCGCAGCACCGCGGCTCATGAACTCGGACACTTAATAATCGGCGACGAATACTCAACAGATATAGGAGTGAACGCTTCTCGGACGGAACGCGAAGCGTTGATAGATGCCTTTGCAGCAGAGCTCCTCCTACCAGCAGAAGCCGTCCGTAGAGCCAGCGAGGCAGAGCAATCGAGTCGAGCGGTCCTTGTGAAGCTCGCGGCCGAGTATCGAACATCGTGGAGTCTCGCTCTACGACAAGCTCGGGCGGCTGATCTCATAACTGCAATCGAAGAGAAAAAATTTCGTGCGTACCCCCCCACCTTCGCGGAGTTTCGGGACTCCGTGGGATGGACGCCTCAGCCAGACCTAGATGCGATTCGCGTACCACCGAGTTTCGCGCATGCCGTGATGACGGCGTACCGAGAAGGACAGATCACTAGTAAGCGCGCACTGGAGTTGATGCACGGACAGCTCGACAGCGCGGCAGATCTGCCGCTCAGGCCTGATGAGGATGATGCTCCATGACTCTGGCTAGTCCGGGTGAACCCTTGCCCCCGCTCGTAGCCGATGCCATGGTGATCCATCACTTCGCTAAAGCTGATCGCCTGGACGTACTCGGCGCCAGTCTGTCCAGGCTATCCACTACACACATCGTGGCGAGAGAGGTCGACAAGTACTGCAACGACTATCCGTCGCTTAGATCGATTATGGATCTCGAGTGGTTATTCATCTTGCCACAGGACACCGATGAAGAACTCGTAGTATTCGAACGATGGGTCAACCTTCTAGGTGCCGGAGAACACGATCTAGGCGAAGCCAGTGTCTTCACGGCCGCCGAAATCTATGAGCTGGTAGCCATCACTGACGACCGGGACGCCACCAAGGTGGGCCGTAAAAATGGTCTCAATATTCATGGGACAGTGTGGCTCCTTACCCGATTGCATCGGCTCGATAAGATGACCCTAGCGGAGATTTGCACTCATGTAGATGCGCTCAGGGCGACCGGAATGCGTCTTCCTTGCACCGGCAGCGAGCTACCTCGGTGGGCGAGACAGCGCGGGCTCCTTTAAAGGTTCCCGCCAGACTCACGAAGACGACATAGAGGCCATAGCTCCTAGGAAGGCTATGGCCTCTGCCGTGCTACGACTCGTCGACGGTCAGGCCGACGGGGCAGGTCACACCGGTGCCGCCGATGCCGCAGTAGCCGTTCGGCACCTTGAACAAATACTGCTGGTGGTAGCGATTCACTTCAGGCAATAGATCCACAAGCAACGGATCACGCTTCCGTGTCTTTCGGATGGCGAGGCGAAGCGTAGATCAACCACACGGTGCGCGCCTCGTCATCGATGACGTACCGGACACGGCCTCCACTTGTGACCTCGAACTCCCACTGTTCGAGATCCTTGCCGTTGTGGCGGTGAACTGCGAGGTCGCCGCGGAGACGATGCTGACGCTCGTGATCTGCTCGCGAGCGTGGATCCGTGCGCAAAGTTTCAAGACAGCGCCGTGCGTTGGCCAGGGCGTGCCTGCACAGTTCGTCCCATCCCTTTGCCGCATCACTGGTGGCGAAGCGAAGGTCCCACTCATCGCCAGGAGGGGGAACGGTGACACGATCCCCGCGTTTGGGACTCATACAGAGACCTCAACCGGTCCGAAGTCTCCGCTCGTAGGCTTACGGGCGTCCGCGTACTCTGCCGGGTCCGCCTTGATCCGAGCCGTCGCCCGCCAGCCCACGATCACTTCTTCGGCCCTGCTGTCCAAGTCCAGTTCTGCAGCGTCGGACAGAGCCTCGACCAGTTCGAGCGTGAAGTTCCGCAGTTCGTCCGTGGTGAGGTGGCGGACCCAGGGGAAGACCTCAGGCATCGCGATAACCAAGGTCCTGGCTGTCGGATCATGTTTGAGGAGCGCAAGGAACAGGCGAGACGCCGTCGCGAGCGTCCGGTCTCGCTGCTCCTCGCGGTCCGCAGCCGTCAGATAGAAGTCCGGTGCGTCCCGATGAGTGACACGTACGCGCCCCAGACGTGTCGCACGCTCCGCGACCGCTCGCGGATTCCTTGACAAGTCTGAGAACGTCACCGACTCTGCATGGCTCGCACTCATATCGTCATCATAGTCAGAACGTGTTCTGATATGCAGGTGACGGACTGGAGACGGCTCATGCCCCTCATCGGCACGGGTGAGTCGGGCGACCAAGGGCCAGGATCAGTCAGTTACCGCAGGTCAGCTCTCGCCGGCGGTCAGGCCGACGGGGCAGGAGACTCCGGTGCCGCCGATGCCGCAGTAGCCGTTCGGCACCTTGAACAAATACTGCTGGTGGTAGTCGTATCGCTGGGGCAATAATTCAGCACCTACACCCGCACGAGGCGGACTGCCTTTCCGCAGAGCTTGCTCATGTCGTCCTCGTCCGAGGTGAGGACGATGACGGGCCGGGTGGAGCGAAGAGCCGTGGCGGCCACGACGGCATCGATCGCGTACTTGTGGCCGTGAAGACCGCTCTCGCGGAGCAGGTCCAGCGCGTGGACGGAGACCTCCTCGGTCACCGGCTCGACTCGCAGCCGGGACAGGTGCCAGCGCAACCGGTCGTTCGTCACCCGGCCGTCGAAGGCCTCGATAGGCGTCAGGGCACTGACGGCAACGCGAAAGTCGTTGTTCTGCGCCTCACGGACGATCGCCGTGACTCGCTGGTCGGCCGCGCACCACTTCGAGAGTCCCTCGGAGTCAAGAATGACCGTCCCCGCACTCAGCTTGCTTCGTGCGCGTGCCATCCACGCTCCTCCTGTAGCTCCGGAGCGGACTTCACGCTACGAAACAGCTGCTCGGCCTCGTCCCGCAGATGCTGCGGGATGGGACCGCACTCGTTCTCGTTCGCCTGCAGGGCCTCCTCCAGCAGGTCCCTCTCGATCTGCCGCTCCACAGCGGCGTCGACATAGGCGGAGAACCCACGCGCGCCGACACGCTCCTTGATCGCGCGGATGTTGCCGGCCCGCAAGGAGACGCTCACCTTGGCCGCAGGCCCTTCCCCTGGCGGGAAGGCTTGTTCAGGCGTACTCATAGCGGCAGTTTACTACTTCAAGTAGCAAACGATCGGCCCCAGCAACGTGAAACCTCCGAGTAGCGCGACGCCGCTCGGAGGTCTCACGATCCGCTACTCCCCGCTAGAGGTCGTCAGGCCGACGGGGCAGCTCACACCGGTGCCGCCGATGCCGCAGTAGCCGTTCGGCACCTTAAAGAGGTATTGCTGGTGGTAGTGCTCCGCTTCAGGCAACAAATCGCAAGCTCGCGCCAGTGCCGCTTCGGCCGCGGAATCACACCGCTCAGGGCCGCAGGACGGGACAGCGCTCAGAGCCGCTCCGGCAGCAGCATGAGTGCACCGGTGTGCTGGGGACGGACAACGGTGAAGTGGCGGCGGTCGAGCGTTGCCACTTCCGTGACACCGAGTCGCTCAGCGATCGCGATCACAGAGGCATCAACCGCCCCGAGTGGGAGACTCGCGTACGTCTCCACCAGGTCGCCCATACGCTGCAGATCACGTTCTGTGAGATCCACCAAGGTCAGACCTGCTCCGAAAGAGCGTAGGAACGCCGCCTCCGCTTTGCTGCCCTGCCGTTTCTCGACGAGCTGGCATACCTCGGTAGCCACGGTCGCGGGGACGAGCAAGGGCCCCGGATGGGTCCGCAGAAGTCGGGCACAGGCCTGATGATGGCGGTCCCGGACGTTCACGGCCGCAACCAACGGACCCGAGTCGATAACGATCACAAAGAGTGATTGTCCTCCGCGCGGAGAATCTCCTCCGAGCGTTCCGCGAAATCCGGCTCGGCTTCGAGCATGCCGATGAACGGCAGGTCGCGCACCACAGGCGGCTCTTCGAGCTGATCGCGGACGAGCCTGAGCAGAGGAGCCACCTTCTCCTCTGGCAGCCGATCAACCAGGTGGTGGAGTTCCTCGCGCATCACGCTCATGTATCGAGTGTAATCAGCGGAACCGCCCCGGACAGCCGCGTGGCGCGGCAACTGATCGCAACCCGCTGAGAGCGACTGTGCCGGCCCGGGGCAGCTCGGGCTCCGGGCCAGCTGTGTTCCAAAAGGTCACACCTCGCCGGTGGTCAAGCCGACGGGGCAGGTCACGCCGGTGCCGCCGATGCCGCAATAGCCGTTCGGCACCTTGAAAAGGTATTGCTGGTGATAATCCTCCGCGAAGTAGAACTCGCCGGCGGGGGCGATCTCGGTGGTGATCTCGCCGTACCCGGCCTTGGTGAGCACCTCCTGGTACGCGTCCCGGGACGTCACGGCGGCCTTGGCCTGCTCGGGGCCGTGGGTGTAGATGGCCGACCGATACTGTGTGCCGACGTCGTTGCCCTGGCGCATGCCCTGCGTGGGGTCGTGGGCCTCCCAGAACACCTTCAGGAGCTCCTCGTACGACACCTCGGCCGGGTCGAAGACCACCCGGACGACCTCGGCGTGCCCGGTCCGGCCGGTACAGACCTCCTCGTACGTCGGGTTCGGCGTGTAGCCGCCCGCGTAGCCCACGGCGGTCGAGACGACCCCGGGGGTCTGCCAGAACTTGCGCTCGGCGCCCCAGAAGCAGCCCAGCCCGAACTCGGCGATCTGCGTGCCCTCGGGGTACGGCGGAGCCAGCGGCGCGCCGAGGACCTGGTGGCGGGTGGCCACCGGCATGACCTCGGCGCGGCCCGGCAGCGCCTCCGCGGGGTCCACCATCGTCGTCTTGTTTGTGCCGAAGAGCCAGCCCATCTCGCACCCTTCCTTCCGTTCTGCCATCCCCAACCAGACACCGGGCGACCTTGTTCCCCACGTAAGCGTCTCTAAATCCCAGACGTAGCGACCCTTATTTGTGCTGAATCCAGGTAAGCAGCGAAGATGGGCTTCATGCCTGATACGCGCCGAGGTGTCCTGTATGGCGTCGCCGCCTACACCATGTGGGGCCTGTTCCCTCTCTACTGGCCTCTGCTCAAGCCGTCCGGCGCCGTGGAGATCCTCGCCCACCGGATGGTCTGGTCGCTGGTCGTGGTGGTCACGCTCCTCGCGGTACGCCGCCACTGGTCGTGGATCCGCGCCATCACACGCCGCCAGCTCATCCTCCTCGCCCTCGCGGCCGTCACGGTCTCGGTCAACTGGGGCGTGTACATCTACGCCGTCAACACCGGGCATGTGGTGGAAAGCGCGCTCGGCTACTTCATCAATCCCCTGGTCAGCGTGCTGTTCGGGGTGCTGATCTTCCGGGAGCGGCTGCGCCGGTGGCAGTGGATCGCCGTCGGTCTGGGCACTGTCGCGGTCCTCATCCTGACGCTCGACTACGGGCGTCTCCCGTGGATCGCCCTCGCGCTCGCCGCCAGCTTCGGCACGTACGGCCTGATCAAGAAGGCGGCGGGGGTGGGCAGCGCGGAGAGCCTGACCATCGAGACGCTCGTGCTGCTGGTGCCGGCCCTGGGCTACCTGGTCGTCCTCCAGACGAACGGCACCGGGACCTTCGGCAACCACGGCCTCGGCCACGCGCTGCTGCTGGCGGTGTCCGGTCTCATCACCGCGGTGCCGCTGATGTTCTTCACGGCCTCCGCGCTGCGGGTGCCGCTCACCGTCATCGGCCTGCTCCAGTACATCGCCCCGGTGCTGCAGTTCCTGTGCGGGGTGCTGATCGCCCACGAGACCATGCCCGTCAGCCGGTGGGCCGGGTTCGTGGTCGTCTGGCTCGCGCTGAGCGTGTTCACCTGGGACAGCGTGCGCTCCGCCCGTACGGCCCGGCTGGAGCGCGCGGCCGCGCTCGAGACCGTCTGAAACCGCCTGGATACGCCTCCCGGAGTACGGAACCCGCCTCCGCCGGGAGGACGACGGGACCGTCCTGAACGGCGAGGATCGGCGGCATGAGCAAGGAATTCCGTTTCGGGATCGTCGCAGGCATGGCCCCTGATGCCGCCGCGTGGACGGCCACGGCCCGCCATGCCGAGGACCTCGGCTACTCGACCCTGCTCGTCCCCGACACGCTGGGGACGCTGCCGCCGCTGCTCGCGATGACCGCCGCGGCCACCGTCACGACGACGCTGCGCGTGGGCACGTTCGTGCTGGCCGCGCCCTACCGCAATCCCCCGCAGCTCGCGCACGAGCTCGCCGGGCTCGACTTCCTGTCCGGCGGACGGCTCGAGGTCGGCGTGGGGGCCGGGCGGCCCGCCGCCGAGGAGGACGCCCGGGCGCTCGGCATGCCGTACGGCACGGCGGCCGAACGCATCGCGCAGGTCCGCACGGTGATCAGCGAGGTGCGGACGGCCTTCGCCGGGACCAACGCCTTCTCCAAGAGCACCGTGCAGCGCCAGGGGCCACCGATCATGATCGCGGGAGCCGGTCCCCGCATGCTGGCGCTCGCGGCGGAGGAGGCCGACATCGTCGCGCTCGCCGTACAGGCCGACACGACGGAGGAGGGCCTGCGCGGGCCCATCGGCACGCTACGGGCGGCGGCCGGCGCGAGGTTCGACGACGTCGAGCTGAGCATGAACCTGCTCCAGATCGGCGACGAGCCGCCCCCATGGGTGCCTGAGGGGCTCAGAACCCCGTCGGCGGAGGCCGCCGCCATCCTGCGCGGCTCGCCTCGCGAGATGGCCGACACGCTGCTGCGCCGCCGCGACGAGCTGGGCCTGTCCTACATCACCGTCGGCGGCTTCTTCGCCGACGCCCTCGCCCCCGTGGTCGAACTCCTCGCCGGCAGCTGACGGCTCACCCCGTGGCGAAGCCGATCGGTACGGTCGTCGGGAAGGTCCGGATCAGCTTCTTGTTGACGAACTCCTCGATGCCGAGATCCGCCAGTTCTCTCCCATATCCAGAGCATTTGATACCGCCGAACGGCAGGGCGGGGTGGGAGGAGGTCGGGTGGTTGATCCAGACCATTCCCGCGTCGAGCCGCTCCGCCACCCGCCGCGCCCGGTCGAGGTCCCTGCAGAAGACCGCGCCGCCGAGGCCGTACGGTGTGTCGTTCGCCAGCGCCACGGCCTCGTTCTCGTCGGCCACCTGGTAGATCACCGCCACCGGCCCGAACAGTTCCTCGCGGTACGCCCGCATGCCCGGCCTGACGTCCGTCAGGATGGTCGGCTGGACGAAGGCGCCGGGCCGGCCGATCCGGTCGCCGCCGGTCACCAGGGTCGCCCCCTGCGCCACCGTGTCGCGTACCTGGCTCACGAGGTTCGCGGCGGCCTGCTCCGAGGACAGCGGCCCCAGCGTGGTGTCCGGGTCCAGCGGGTCGCCCGGGACGAGCGCCTCGAACCTGCGGCGCAGTTCCTCGACGAAGCGGCGGTAGACGTGCGGCAGGAGGATCATCCGCTTGGCGCTCACGCAACTCTGCCCCATGTTGGACAGCCGGCCGACCGCCGCGGCCTCCACGGTCCGGTCGAAGTCCTCCGTGTCGAGCACGATGAACGGATCGCTCCCCCCGAGTTCGAGCACGGTCTTCTCGATGTTGCGTCCCGCCCTTTCGGCGGCGCCGGCGCCCGCACGATCACTGCCGGTGAGGGAGACACCCTGGATCAGGGGATCGTCGATCACAGTGCCCACTCGCGCCGACGGCAGGAACAGGTTGACGTAGACCCCGGGCGGCGCGCCGGCGTCGTGGAACAGCCGCTCCAACGCGAGCGCCGACTGCGGGCAGTTGCTCGCGTGCTTGAGCAGGATCGTGTTGCCGGCGACCAGGTTCGGCGCCGCGAAGCGGGCGACCTGGTAAAGCGGGTAGTTCCACGGCATGATCCCGAGGAGCGCGCCGAGCGGCCGGTTGGCCACCACGGCATTCCCCTCCTCGACGGGAAGCGGGCGGTCGGCGAGGAAGGCGGGCCCATGCTCGGCGTAGTAGCTCAGGATGTCCGCCGACAGGTCCGCCTCTCCGCGGCTCTCGCCGATGAGCTTGCCCATTTCCAGCGTCACCGTCCGGGCGAGTTCCTCCTGGCGTTCGCGCATGAGAGAGGCCGCCCGGCCGACCACGGCGGCCCGTTCTGCCGGGGCGAGCGATCTCCACTCCTGGAAGGCCTGGTGAGCCGCCGCGACGGCCCGGCCCGCCTCCTCGTCGGTCATGGCGGGGAACTCGGCGAGGACCTCGTCGTTGTACGGATTCACGCTGGCGATGGACCTGCGTGTCACGGATGGCGTGGCGGTGGTCATGGCGCCCCCCTGCGCCCGCACGCCGTTCGGCACCCGACTGCACCGTGGCGGCGCCGGACCTCTTGCCACGATACTCCGCCCGGTCGCGGCACCTCCGCCCAGAACGGCCCGCACGCGCGTCCAGGTGGGACAGCACGAGGCGATTTCCCGCCGGGTCAGCGTGTGGCCGATATGCGTGACCGGGTGCGGGCGGGCGCCCATTCGGGCAGCCCGTCGAGGATGTCGGCGAGCGTGACCCCCGCGAGGCTGCTGCGCCACGCCCGGTGCGCGTCGGCCATCTTCTCGGCGATGATGCAGACCCCCTGGCAGTCCTCGGGAGGCAGGGCACCCCGTCCCTGCTGGCGGATCTCGCGGCACTCGTACGGCGAGGAGCCGCCGTCGATCGCCTCGACGATCTGCAGCAACGTGATGTCGGAAGCCGCCCGCGCGAGCCGGAAGCCGCCCCGCGGGCCGGTCATCGCGGCCAGCACACCGGCTTTGACGAGCGCCTGCAACTGCTTGGCCAGATAGGGCGCCGGAACGTCGAAGTAGTCCGCGAGCTGCGCCGCCGAGGCGGTGGCTCCCGGATCGAGCTGCGCCAGCGTGGTGGCGCAGTGCAACACCCACTCGGTGCTCGCAGGCAGCTTCATGCCCACCAGTGTATTGGAGAGATTGCAGATCTATTTTGTCCGAGATAGAGTCCGGGGCGTCTAGCGAAGGAGAACACCATGCGTATCGCAGTCGCCGGCGCCACCGGGAACATCGGCAGGCTCACCGTCGCCGCCCTCGAACGGGACGGGCACGACGTCGTACGGATCAGCCGCTCACTCGGCGTGGACCTGATGACGGGCGAGGGGCTCGACAAGGCCCTGGACGGCGTCGAGTCCGTCGTGGACGCGATCAGCTCGAACGCGACCGACCGGGACGAGTCGGTGGCGTACTTCGGCACGACCACCAGGAACCTGCTGGCCGCCGAGGAACGGGCGGGCGTCCGCCACCACGTGCTGCTCTCGATCATCGGCATCCACAAGGTGGAGGGCAACGCCCACTACTCCGGCAAGCGGGAGCAGGAACGCCTGGTGTCCGCCGGTTCCGTGCCGTGGACGATCGTGCCGGCCGCGCAGTTCCACGACTTCGCCGAGATGGTGGCGGGATGGATGGAGCAGGACGGCGTCGCCACGATCGCGCCGCTGCTGGTGCAGCCGATCGCGCCCGCCGACGTGGCCGAGGTGCTCGCCGAGATCGCGGTGGGCGACCCGCAGGGCCGTTACACCGACGTGGCCGGTCCCGAGCCGCAGGACCTCGTCGACATGGCCCGGCGCACCCTCGCGGCACGCGGCCGTACGGTCAAGCTGGTGCCGACCTGGTCGGGACTCTTCGGCCCGGCGATGGCCGGCAACGTGCTGCTGCCCGGAGAAGGCGCCCGCATCGCGCCGACCTCCTTCGACGAGTGGCTCGCGGCCCAGCACTAGACGCAGGCCCAGCACTGAGCACGTCTCGCCCGCCCGCGGTCAGCGAGCGGGCAGCGTCGGGTGCGGACTATCCGGGACGATGCCCATCATGGTGGACGTGATGGCCCATCGTTCGTGGTCCCGCCAGGCGCCGTCGATGAACAGCATCTCCGGCGAATACCCCTCACGGCGGAAACCGTGCCGTTCGAGCAGCCTTCGGGAGGCGTGGTTGCCCGGCTGGACATTGGCCTCCAGCCGGTGGAGCCGCAACTCCTGGAAGGCGTGACGCAGCACCAGGCCGAGACCTTCGGACATGTATCCCTGGCCTGCGGTGGGCGCGAAGGCCGCGTATCCGAGGGAGCCGCACTGGAAGCGTCCCCGGATGATGCTGTTGATGTTGATGTTCCCCGCGATCTCACCGGTCTGCCGTACGCAGACCAGCAGGCCCTCGGCGGACCGGGGATCGTCGAATCGGGCCAGATAGGCCCGGAACTCCTCGCTCGTGGTGGGCAGGGACATCCACGGATGGTGGAGGTCGATGCTCGCTCGCACCAGTTCGAGGAACTCGGCCTCGTCCTGCGCCGTGATCCGGCGCAGGGTCACGCGCGGGTGGCCGCCCGCCCTGTCGCCCGCCGACTCGTGCGCGGTCTCTTCACCACTGTCGTTGTGCAACACCCGCCACAGCGTAGGCGAACGCCGTACGGGCGGGAGCCTCGGAAAGGCACTGAAGGCGTCAGCCCAGCGCGGCCTCGGCCCTGGCGTACGCGGCCTCGGTGATGCGCGGCAGCAGTACGGCCGGGTCGGTGCGCGGCGCGGGGAGCTGTTTCGGAATCCGCACCTCCAACACGTAACGCGGCGTCCGCACCACCTCGACCCACTGCGTGACCGACTTCCCCTCCATTACCCGGAAGGCCCAGGACCGGGTGCCGAGACGCGGCACGGAGATCGACCGCACGCGGAAGGGATTGCCCTCCTCCCCGAGGAAAGTCCGGCAGGAGTCCATTGCAGCGGGGTCGCCGAGGCCGGTCAGCATCGGAGCAGGGCCCGTGACGATGGTCTCCGAGAACTCCGCCGACCGTCTCCACGCCCCATCGCTCATGGCGCTCAGCAGCGCCGCGGCGATCTGCACGCCCGGCCTGTTGAAATCACGCAGCACGACGCGCCACGACCCCTCGGCCACCCTCTGGCAGGTGGAAGCCCCGGCAGAAGCCCCGGCCGCCTGACGGAGTGCGAGGAACGCCGAGGCGTCGTCCGCGGCGGCGGGCAGGGCCACGACCGCGCCCGGTCTGGTGATCGACTCGTGGACCCCCTGATAGTCGACGAGCAGGGCCCGCAGAAGCCGGGGATCGCCAGGGCCACTCCCGGGGTTCGCGACCGAGAGCGGCCGCCCCTTCTTAACCACCTCCGCCTCGAAGACCTGTTCCACGGACGGTGTCGAGGAGGGGCGTGCCGACGCGCGCGAAGCCGCGGCGGCGATGGCGTCGCACAGGGCTTGCGCTGAGCCCTCTCCCTCGCCCTCTCCGCACGTGAGTGCCTGGTCCTCGTCCACGACGACGGCGTCGATGGGCACAGGACTCCCCGGTGTCGGGGTGGGGGGCGTGCCCGCACGGGGCGTGCTGCCACAGGCCGTCACGACGGCGAGGCACAAGACGGCGCACCGGGTGATCTTCACCCGAGCAATGATCCCTTATGGGACGGTCAGCCGGTGCGCTCGACGACGTAGTCGCACAGGGCGATCAGGGCCGTACGCGCGGGGATTTCGGGCAGACCGGCGAGGGCGGCCTTGGCCCGGTCGATCCAGCGGGAGAGCTCCTCGCGGGCCTGGTCCATGGCCCGGTGGGCGCGCAGCAGCGTCAGCGCCTCCTCGACGTCCTCCTCGGCCACGGGCCCCGACAGCAGGGTGCGCAGCCGGGCGTCGGCGGGGTCGTCGGAGGCCAGGGCGTACAGCACGGGGAGCGTGCGGATGCCCTCGCGCAGGTCGGTGCCGGGGGTCTTGCCCGAGTCGTCGCTGAGCGCGGCCACGTCGATGAGGTCGTCGCCGAGCTGCCAGGCCACGCCGATCGCCTCACAGGCGTCGGCCAGCCGGTCGACCACGTCGGCGGGAGCGCCGGCCAGCATGGCCCCGAAGCGGCCCGAGGTGGCGATGAGGGAGCCGGTCTTGTCGGCCAGCACGCTGATGTAGTGGGCGATCGCGTCGCTGCCCTCGGCGGGCCCGACCGTCTCGCGGATCTGCCCGCGCACCAGGCGGGAGAACGTACGCGCCTGGATCCGGATGAGCTCGGGGCCGAGGTCGGCGAGGATCTCCGACGCCTGGGCGAACAGGTAGTCGCCGGTGAGGATGGCCACGGTGTTGTCCCACCGGGCGTTGGCGGACTGGGAGCCCCGGCGCACCGGGGCCTCGTCCATCACGTCGTCGTGGTAGAGCGTGGCCAGGTGGGTCAGCTCGATGACGACGGCCCCGGGCACGACGCCCGGGGCGTCCGGATTTCCGAACTGGGCGGCCAGCAGCACGAGCATCGCCCGGAACCGCTTGCCGCCCGCCTCGATGAGGTGCCTGGACGTCTGGGTGACGAAGGCGTCCTCACTCTCGACCGACGAGCGCAGCAGCTTCTCCACCGCCGCGAGCCCGTCGGCGAGATCGCTGGCCAGCCGCTCGTCTACAAGAGGAAGGTCCACAACGGGCGGCGCGGCCATACGGAGATCTCCTAACGGACGAACAGGGATTGTGCTGCCGTGTGCGCGAGGTCCAGCACAGGCTGGGGATAGACCCCGAGAACTACGGTAGCCAATGCCGCGATGCCGACGACGGCCGCGGTGCCCCTGGAGGGCAGCACGACGGACGGGCCGTCGGCGGCCGGGTCGCTGAAGAACATCAGCACGATCACGCGCACGTAGAAGAAGGCGGCGATGGCCGAGGCCACCACACCGATGATGACCAGCGGCGTGGCGCCGTTGGCGACGGCGGCCTGGAAGACCGCGTACTTCCCGAAGAATCCGCTGGTCAGCGGGATACCGGCGAAGGCCAGCAGGAAGAACGCGAACGTCCCGGCCAGCAGCGGCGAGCGCTTGCCGAGCCCGGCCCAGCGGGACAGGTGCCATGCCTCGCCGCCCGCGTCGCGCACCATCGTGACGACGGCGAACGCGCCCACGGTGGTGAAGCCGTACGCCACCAGGTAGAACAGCAGGCCGGACAGGGCCGAGGTGTTCTCCGCCTGGGTGTGGCCGGTAGCGATCACGCCGATGAGCAGGAAACCGCCGTGCGCGATGGACGAGTAGGCGAGCATCCGCTTGATGTCGGTCTGCGTGATCGCGAGGATCGCGCCGACCACCATCGTGAGGATCGCCACACCGTAGAAAACCGGCCGCCAGTCCCAGTCGAGACCGCCCAGACCGACCCAGAACACCCGCAGCAGCGCACCGAAGGCGGCCACCAGGGTGCCGGAGGCCATCAGCGCGGTGATGGGCGTGGGCGAGCCCTGGTAGACGTCCGGCTTCCACGCCTGGAACGGCGCGGCGCCGATCTTGAAGAGCAGACCGACGCCGAGCATGGCCGCGCCGATGTAGAGCAGGGTGTCCTGGCCGCCGACCGACCCCAGCGCCTGGTTGATCTTCGCGAGGTCGACCGAGCCGGCGTAGCCGTACAGCAGGGCCGTGCCGTACAGGAAGAAGGCCGAGGAGAACGCGCCGAGCAGGAAGTACTTGACCGCGGCCTCCTGCGACAGCAGGCGGCGGCGCCGGGCCAGGCCGCACAGCAGGTAGAGCGGCAGCGACATGACCTCAAGGGCGACGAACGCGACGAGCAGGTCGTTGGCCGCCGGGAACAGCAGCATGCCGCCGACCGCGAACAGCAGCAGCGGGTAGACCTCGGTGTGCGCGGCCCGCTCGACGAGCGACTGCTCCTCCTCGGCGGAGCCGGGCACGGCCGCCGCGGAGCCGACGAAGTGCTCCTCGTCCTTGATGAGCAGCACGCTCACGAAGGCGAGGATGAGGATCGTGCCCCAGATGAACAGGGCAGGGCCGTCCACCGCCACCGCGCCCATCGCGGCGGGCTTGGTGGGCACGCCCTTGATCGCCTGCCAGACGGCCAGCGCGAACGCGCCGGCCAGCGACAGCAACGTGAGCGGCAGGTGGATCGCCGAGCGCAGGTAGCGCGGGGCGAATGCCTCCACCAGCACGCCGACGATCGCCGCGCCGAAGACGACGAGCAGAGGCGCCAGAAGGGCGTACTCGATACTCGGCGCCTGAATGGTGCCGTTCACTACTGGCCCTCCTGAGCAACGGGTACGGCCGGCTTCGGGTCCGTGACGGAGACGCTCGACAGCGTGTCCTTCACGGCGGGATTGATCACGTCGAGCAGCGGCTTGGGATAGAAGCCGAACACCAGCAGCAGCGCGACGAGCGGCGCCACCACCCACTTCTCCCTGGCGTTGAGGTCGGGCAGCGACTTGACCGACTCGGCCGTCGGGCCGTTCATCGTCCGCTGGTACATCCACAGGATGTAGATCGCGGCGAGGATGACGCCGACCGTGGCGATCACGGCCGGGACGACGTACCGCTGGTAGGTGCCGGTCAGCACCATGAACTCGCTGACGAACGTGCTGAGACCGGGCAGCGAGAGGCTGGACAGACCCGCCACCAGGAACGTCCCGGCGAGGATCGGGGCCACCTTCTGCACGCCGCCGTAGTCGGCGATGAACTGCGAGCCCCTGCGGTAGATGAGGAAGCCCGCGATCAGGAACAGCGCGCCGGTCGAGAAGCCGTGGTTGACCATGTAGAGCGTCGCACCCGAGCCCGCGCTGGTGGTCATCGCGAACACGCCCATCGCGATGAAGCCGAAGTGCGACACCGAGGTGTACGCGATGAGCCGCTTCATGTCGGTCTGCCCGATGGCCACGATCGCGCCGTACACGATGCCGATGACCGACAGCGTGATGACCAGCGGCGTGAAGAACTTCGCGGCGTCCGGGAAGAGCTCAAGGCAGAAGCGGAGCATGCCGTACGTGCCGACCTTGTCCAGCACGCCGACGAGCAGGACGGCCGCGCCGGCCGGGGCCTGGGCGGCGGCGTCCGGCAGCCAGGTGTGGAACGGCCACAGCGGCGCCTTGATCGCGAAGGCGATGAAGAAGCCGAGGAACAGCCACTTCTGCGTCGTCACGTCCTGGATGGTCCCGACGAGGTCGGAGAACATGAACGTGCCCTTGCCGGCGATCGTGTAGAGCGCGATCACCGCCACGAGCATCAGGAGCCCGCCGAACAGCGAGTACAGCAGGAACTTCACTGCCGCGTACGACCGCTGCGCCCCGCCGTACGACCCGATCATGAAGTACATCGGGATCAGCATGGCTTCGAAGAAGACGTAGAACAGGAAGACGTCGGTCGCCGCGAAGACGCCGATCATCATGGCCTCGAGCACGAGCAGCAGCGAGAAGTACGTGCGGACCGAGCGCTTGCCGGCCTCGGCGTCGTGCCAGGAGGCGAGCACCACGATCGGCACGAGGATCGCCGACAGCAGGATCAGCACCAGGGCGATGCCGTCCACGGCGACGCCGTAGTGGACCCCGAACTGGGGGATCCAGTCGTACGTCTCGGCGAACTGGAACTTGTCGCCGTTCGGGCTGAACTGGACCGCCATGGCGACGGTCAGCGCCAGCACGATCAGCGACACCACGAGGGTGAACTGCTTGGCGAGCTTGTCGTTGCGGACAAGGGTCACGCCCAGCGCGCCGAGTACGGACACGCCCATCAGGGTTGAAAGCCAGGGCATCACAGGTTCCCTACGACGAGCCAGGCACCGGCCAGGACGGCGGCGCCCAGGAATATCGACAGCGCGTACGAGCGGACGAACCCGGTCTGGACCCTGCGCAGCCGCCCGGACGTGCCGCCGATGCCGGCGGCCAGGCCGTTCACGAGGCCGTCGACGCCGCGGTTGTCGAAGAACACGGCAAGGCGGGTCAGCCACTGGCCGGGGCGCATGAACAGCGCCTCGTTCAGGGCGTCGCCGTACAGGTCACGACGGGCGAAGGTGGTGAGGAACGAGGCGCGCGGGGCCACCGCGGGCACCTCGGCCCTGCCGTACTTGACCCAGGCGAAGGCCGCGCCGATCGCGACGAGCGCGAGCGTGACCAGACCGGTGAGGCTGAACGGGTGGAACGACGGCATCTCCTCCGGCGCGCCGACGGCCGGCGCGAGGAAGGTCATGAACCGGTTGCCCAGCACCAGGAAGGCGCCCAGCCCGATAGCGCCGATCGACAGGATGATCAGCGGCCAGGTCATGACGGCGGGCGACTCGTGCGGGTGGGCCGTGGGCTCCCAGCGCTTGGTGCCGAAGAACGTCATGAACACCAGGCGCGACATGTAGAAGCCGGTGATGCCCGCGCCGAGCACGGCCAGCCAGCCGAGGATCGCGTTGTGCTCCATCGCGGTCTCGATGATGCCGTCCTTGGTGAAGTAACCGGACAGCAGCGGGAACCCGATGATCGCCAGGTATCCGATGAGGAACGTCACGAACGTGACCGGCATGACCTTGCGCAGCGCGCCGTACTTGCGCATGTCGACCTCGTCGTTCATGGCGTGCATGACGGAGCCGGCGCCGAGGAACATGTCGGCCTTGAAGAAGCCGTGCGTGATCAGGTGGGCGATCGCGAAGGCGTAGCCCACCGGGCCGATGCCCGCGGCGAGCACCATGTAGCCGATCTGCGACATCGTCGAACCGGCCAGCGCCTTCTTGATGTCGTCCTTGGCGGTACCGATGATCGCACCGGCGAGCAGCGTCGCGACGCCGACGATCGTCACCACGAGCTGCGCGGTCCCGGCGCCCTCGAAGATCGGGCCGGACCGGACGATCAGGTAGACGCCGGCGGTGACCATGGTCGCCGCGTGGATGAGAGCCGAGACCGGGGTCGGGCCCTCCATCGCGTCGAGGAGCCAGGACTGCAGCGGGAGCTGCGCCGACTTACCGCAGGCGCCGACCAGCAGCAGCAGGCCGATCGCGGTCAGCGTGCCGGAGGACGCCTTCGAGGCGTTCCCGAGGACGTCGCTGAAGGCCAGCGTGTGGAACGTCGCGAAGATCGTGAAGATGCCGATCAGCAGGCCGAAGTCGCCGACGCGGTTGACGATGAACGCCTTCTTGGCCGCGGTCGCCGCCGAGGGCTTGTGCTGCCAGAACCCGATCAGCAGGTACGACGCGAGACCCACGCCTTCCCAGCCGACGAACAGGGCGACGTAGTTGTCGGCGAGCACCAGCAGGAGCATCGCCGCGACGAACAGGTTCAGGTAGGCGAAGAACCGCCGCCTGTTCGGGTCGTGCGCCATGTAGCCGATCGAGTAGATGTGGATCAGCGAGCCCACGAAGGTGATCAGCAGGCAGAACGAGATCGACAGCGGGTCGACCAGCAGGCCCACCTTGGCGAGGCCCGGGATGAAGTCGTACAGCTCGATCCCGCGGCGGCGCTCGCCGGGGGCGAAGCCGAGCAGCTGCACGAACGACAGCGCCGCCACCACGAAGGACGCGACGGCCATGAGCACGCCCAGCAGGTGGCCGAACTTGTCGGTCCTCCGGCCGCCAAGCAGGAGGACCGCCGCTCCCACCAGGGGCAGAGCGATCATGAGCCAGGCTGCTCCGATCGCTCCGCCGGAGTGCTGGATGATCTCAGCGGGTTCCACGGCCACCTCTTAGTACTTCAGCAGGCTGACGTCGTCGACCGACGCGGACCTGCGGGTTCGGAAGATCGTCACGATGATGGCCAGGCCGATGACCACCTCGGCGGCGGCCACGATCATCACGAAGAACGCGATGAGCTGGCCGTCGAGGTTGCCGTTCTGCCGGGCGAAGGTGACGAACGCCAGGTTGCAGGCGTTGAGCATGAGCTCGACGCACATGAACACCACGATGGCGTTGCGCCGTACGAGCACGCCGACGCCGCCGATGGCGAACAGCAGCGCGGAGAGCACCAGGTAGTGCGTGGTCACTTGCCGTCCTCCTCGCTCAGGGACTCCGTCACGGACTCACCACGCGGGCGGACGACCCGGCCCGCCACGACACCCTCTTCTTCCATCGGCTCGGTGTCGGGGCCGCCGTCCCTGGCCTCGTCGGCCACGGTGGGCGTGCTGTGGCCGTTCGCGTGCAGCGCGGCCTCCTCCTGCTCCAGCACCCGGGCGACCTCGGGGGACAGGATCCCCTGGGACTCCTCATAGCGGGCGATGTAGCGGTTGACCGACAGCGGCGCGACCGTCCCGTCGGGCAGCAGCGCCGGCATGTCGATGGCGTTGTGCCGGGCGTAGGTGCCGGGGCCGGGCAGCGGCGCCGGGTTCTTGCCCGTCTTGCCGAAGGCGACGAAGCGCTGCCGCGACAGGTCCTTCTGGGTCGGCCTGGCCTCGGCGCGCTCGCGGTGCGCGAGCACCATCGCGCCGAGCGCCGCGGTGATCAGCAGCGCCGAGGTGACCTCGAAGGCGAACACGTGGCGCGTGAAGATCAGCTCGGCCAGGGAGGGCACGTTGCCCGCCTGCGTGGCGGCGGCCAGGCCCTTGGCGGAGCCGACGACCGCGTTGCCGATCCCGGCGGCGAGCAGGACGGCGAAGCCGAGCCCGCCCACGATGGCCCAGAACCGCTGGCCCCTGATCGTCTCCACGAGGGAGTCGGACGAGTCCACGCCCACGAGCATGAGCACGAACAGGAACAGCATCATGACCGCGCCGGTGTAGACGATGATCTGCACCGCCGCCAGGAACGGAGCGTCCTGGACCGCGTACAGCACCGCCAGCGAGAGCATGACGACGCCGAGCATGAGGGCCGAGTAGACGGCCCTGCGGCTGAAGACGAGTCCGAGCGCGGCGATCACGGAGATGACCGCGAGCACCCAGAACGTGATGGACTCACCCATTGCTTCGACCCAACCGGTAGTAGTCCTCTTCGGTCTCGCCGAGGCGCATCGGGTGGGGCGGCTGCTCCATGCCCGGTCCGAGCGGCGCGAGGAGCATCTCCTTGGTGTAGATCAACGACTCGCGGCTGGAGTCGGCGAGCTCGTACTCGTTGGTCATCGTGAGCGCCCGGGTGGGGCACGCCTCGATGCACAGCCCGCAGAGAATGCAGCGCAGGTAGTTGATCTGGTAGACGCGGCCGTACCTCTCACCCGGCGAGAAACGCTCCTCGTCGGTGTTGTCGCCGCCCTCGACGTAGATGGCGTCCGCCGGGCAGGCCCAGGCGCACAGCTCGCACCCGACGCACTTCTCCAGTCCGTCGGGCCACCGGTTCAGCTGGTGCCGTCCGTGGAAGCGCGGCGCGGTGGGCCGCTTCTCCTCCGGATATTGAACGGTTACCGGCTTCTTGAACATGTGGTGGAAGGTGACGCCGAATCCCTTGATCGGGTTCAGCCAATCAGTTGCTCCCACTGGTCACCTCCTTGGCGGCGTCGGAGTTGAGACGCGCGGCGGGCACGACTCCGTGGTAGTGCGGGGCGTCGAGCGGCGGCACCGGGAACCCGCCCGCGACGGGCTCCTCGCGAAGCTGCTCGAACTCCTCCTCGATCGCGGCGGCCTTGGCCTCCCTGCGGCGCTGGTTGACGGTGTCGAACCGCAGCCAGATCGCGAAGGCCCCGATGATGACGACCGCGCCGATGGTCAGGATGATCGCCCGGTCGGCCTCGGGCATCCGCAGCGCCTTGAAGGTGGCGGCCAGCAGGATCCAGGCCAGGTTGACCGGGATCAGCACCTTCCACCCGAAGGCCATGAGCTGGTCGTACCGGACCCGCGGCAGCGAGGCGCGGACCCAGACGAAGAAGCCGAACGCGATGACCAGCTTGATGAAGAACCACAGCATCGGCCACCAGCCGGTGTTCGCGCCGTCCCACAGGGAGATCGGCCACGGTGCCCGCCAGCCGCCGAAGAACAGCGTGATCGCCATCGCCGAGACCGTGAAGACGTTCACATACTCGGCGAGCATGAACATCGCGAACTTCAGCGAGGAGGCGTACTCGGTGTGGAAGCCGCCGACCAGCTCGCCCTCGCCTTCGGGGAGGTCGAAGGGCACGCGGTTCGTCTCGCCCAGCATCGTGATCGCGTAGATCAGGAAGGACGGGATCAGCGAGACCACATACCAGGACGGCGCCGGGATCGACAGCCCGAAGATGTCCCAGGTGCCGCCGCTCGCCTGCTTCGCCACGATCTCCGAGGTGGACAGCGTGCCCGCCTGGAGGAACACCGCGACGAACGACAGGCCCATCGCGATCTCGTACGACACGACCTGGGCGCTGGAGCGCAGGCCGCCGAGGATCGCGTACGGCGACCGGGAGCCCCACCCGGCGAGCACGATGCCGTAGACGCCGATGGAGGCGGTGGCGAGGACCAGCAGCACCGCGACCGGCAGGTCGGTGAGCTGCAGCGGCGTCTTGTGGCCGAACATCCACACCATCGGCCCGAACGGCACGACGGAGAAGGCCAGGAAGGCCGGGACGGCGATGATGACCGGGGCAAGGAAGTAGATCACCTTGTCCACGGTGCGGGGCATGATGTCTTCCTTCAGGCCCATCTTCAGGCCGTCGGCCACCGTCTGGAGCAGGCCGAACTTACCTGCGCGGTTGGGGCCGTAGCGGTGCTGCATGCGCGAGATGAGCTTGCGCTCGGTCCACACGCCCATCAGCACGCCCAGCATCAGGAACACGAAGATCGCGACGGCCTTGATGATGCTGATCCACAGGGGATCGTGGCCGAAGTCGCTCAGCGTGGGTCCGGGGTTGTTCACGAGACGCTCCCGATCGTTACGACGTCTCCGGCGACCGCGCGCAGGTCGCGCGTGACCGACAGGCCGGCGGAGTTGGACGGCAGCCACACGACCCGGTCGGGCAGGTCCGCGATCCGCACCGGGACGACCACGTCGTCACCGATGGTGATCTTCCCGCCGTCCACCGCGCCGATCTCCGCCGCGGTGGCCTCCGACAGCAGCGCCGCCACCGTGCGGGCGGTCCCCGCGAGGTAGGGCTCGCCGTCCTGCATGCGGCCGTCGTCGAGCAGCAGGTGCCAGGTCGCCAGCACGGCCTCGCCCGCCTGCGGCTCCCTGACCGGGCGGCCGGTGACCATCGGCGCGACCGGGCGGGTGCCCTTCCAGGCGCCGAGCGCGGCCATCTCGCGGCGGGCGGCCGCGGGGTCGGGCAGGCCCAGGTGGACGTCCATCTGGTCGGCGATCGAGGCGATGGCGCGCAGGTCGCTCATCAGCCCGGGGACGGCGGTGGCCACGCCGAACGAGCGGCCCCTGCCCTCCCAGTCGACGAACGTGCCGGACTTCTCGGCGACCGCGGCGACCGGCAGGACCACGTCGGCCCGGTCGGTGACCGCGCTGGCGCGGATCTCCAGGCTGACGATGAACGGCGTGTTCTCCAGCGCCGCCAGCGCCTTGGCCGGGTCGGGCAGGTCGTAGGGGTCCACACCCGCGACGACCAGCGCGTCCAGCTCCTCGTTCAGCGCGGCATCGATGATGCCGGCCGTGTCGCGGCCGGGCGCGTCGGGCAGCGAGGCGACGCCCCACACCCGGGCGACCTCCGCGCGGGCGCTCTCGTCGTCGGCCGGACGGCCGATCGGCAGCAGCCCCGGCAGGGCGCCCGCCTCAAGGGCGCCGCGCTCACCGGCCCGGCGCGGCACCCAGGCGAGCCTGGCGCCGGTGGCCTGCGTGAGCCGTACGAGCGCCGACAGGGCGCCGGGGGCGGTGGCGAGCCGCTCACCGGCGAGGACGATCGCGCCCTCGGGCAGCAGGTCGCCGCCGATGAGGTCGCCGAGCGCCTCGGCCTCGCCGCCGGGCAGCGTGCGGATCAGCGTGCCCTTCATCTTGGCCAGGCCCGGCGTGGCGAACGGCGCGAGCGCGTAGACCTTCAGGCCCCGCTTGCGCGCCGCCTTGCGCAGGCGCAGGAAGACGATCGGCGACTCCTCCTCGGGCTCGAACCCGGCGAGGAGCACGGCCGGGGCCGTCTCCAGGTCGGCGTACGAGACCTCGATGCCCTTGCCTGCCACGGCGTGGGCGAGGAACCGCGTCTCCTCCTCGGAGTGCGGGCGGGCCCGGAAGTCGATGTCGTTGGTGCCGAGGGCGATCCTGGCGAACTTGCTGTAGGCGTAGGCGTCCTCGACCGTGAGCCGCCCGCCGACCAGCACGCCGGCCTTGCCGCGGGCTCGCAGCAGGCCCTCGGCGGCGACGGCCAGCGCGTCCGGCCAGGAGGTCGGGACGAGCTTGCCGCTCTCGTCGCGCACCAGCGGGGAGCGCAGACGGTCGGGCTGAGTGGCGTAGGTGAAGGCCCAGCGGCCCTTGTCGCAGTTCCACTCCTCGTTGACCTGCGGGTCGTCCCCGGCCAGGCGGCGGGTGACCTTGCCGCGGCGGTGGTCGGTGCGCAGCGAGCAGCCCGACGCGCAGTGCTCGCACGCGCTCGGCGTGGAGACCAGGTCGAACGGGCGGGAGCGGAACCGGTAGGCCGCGCCGGTCAGCGCGCCCACCGGGCAGATCTGGATGGTGTTGCCCGAGAAGTAGGACTGGAACGGCTCGCCGTCGGCGACGCCCACCTGCTCCTTGGCCCCGCGCTCGAAGAAGTCGATGAGCGGGTCACCGGCGATCTGCTCGGAGAAGCGGATGCAGCGCGCGCACTGGATGCAGCGCTCGCGGTCGAGCAGCACCTCGGTCGACAGCGGCACCGGCTTCTCGAACGTGCGCTTCTGCTCGACGAACCGGCTCTCGCCCTGGCCGTTCGACATGGCCTGGTTCTGCAGGGGGCACTCGCCGCCCTTGTCGCAGACCGGGCAGTCGAGCGGGTGGTTCAGCAGCAGCATCTCCATCACGCCGCGCTGGGCCTTCTCGGCCACCGGCGAGGTGAGCTGCGTCTTGACCACCATGCCCTCGGCGACCTCGATCGCGCAGGACGGCTGCGGCTTGGGGAAGCCGCGGCCGTTGCCCGCGTCGGGGATGTCGACCAGGCACTGGCGGCAGTTGGCCGCCGGCGAGAGCAGCGGGTGGTCGCAGAACCGGGGGATCTGGATCCCCAGCAGCTCCGCGGCCCGGATGATCAGGGTGCCCTTGGGCACGCTGATCTGGAAGCCGTCGATGGTCAGGGTGACCATGTCCACGACCGGCTGCTCCGGCTGCGTCGTCTGAACTGTCACTTGGACCCCCACACCGTGGAAGCGGCGGGATCGAACGGGCAGCCGCCGATCTCGAAGTGCTTGAGGTATTCGTCGCGGAACTGCTTCACCGACGAGTGGATCGGGCTCGTCGCGCCGTCACCGAGGGCGCAGAACGAACGGCCGAGGATGTTGTCGGCGATGTCGGTGATCGTGGCCAGGTCCTCCTCGGAGCCCTGGCCCTTCTCCAGCCGCTTGAGCACCTGCTTGAGCCAGTAGGTGCCCTCACGGCACGGCGTGCACTTGCCGCAGGACTCGTGCGCGTAGAACTCGGTCCAGCGCAGGACGGCCCGCACCACGCAGGTCGTCTCGTCGAAGATCTGCAGCGCGCGGGTGCCCAGCATCGAGCCCTTGGCCCCGACCGACTCGAAGTCGAGCGGCACGTCGAGGTGCTCGGCCGTGAAGATCGGCGTCGAGGAGCCTCCCGGCGTCCAGAACTTCAGCTCGTGGCCCTCGCGGATGCCGCCCGCCATCTCCAGCAGCTCGCGCAGCGTGATGCCCAGCGGGGCCTCGTACTGGCCCGGCCGGGTCACGTGGCCCGACAGCGAGAAGATGCCGAAGCCCTTGGACTTCTCGGTGCCCATCCCGGCGAACCAGTCGGCGCCGTTGGCGATGATGCTCGGCACGCTCGCGATCGACTCGACGTTGTTGACCACGGTCGGCGAGGCGTACAGACCGGCGACCGCCGGGAACGGCGGCTTGAGCCGGGGCTGGCCGCGGTAGCCCTCCAGCGAGTCGAGCAGCGCGGTCTCCTCACCGCAGATGTACGCCCCGGCGCCGCTGTGGACGACGAGTTCGAGGTCGTAGCCCGAGCCGAAGATGTCGGTCCCGAGGTAGCCCTTCTCGTACGCCTCCCGGACCGCGGCCTGCACCCGGCGGATGACGTGGACCACCTCGCCGCGGATGTAGATGAACGCGTGGTTGGCCCGGATGGCGTAGGACGCGATGATCACGCCCTCGACCAGCGCGTGCGGGTTGGCCATCATGAGCGGGATGTCCTTGCAGGTCCCCGGCTCGGACTCGTCGGCGTTGACCACGAGGTAGTGGGGCTTGCCGTCGCCCTGCGGGATGAAGCCCCACTTCATGCCGGTCGGGAATCCCGCGCCGCCACGGCCACGCAGGCCGGAGTCCTTCACCGCCTGGATGACGGCGTCGGGGTCCATGCCCAGGGCCTTCCTGGCGGCCGTGTACTCGCCGTACCCGTCGAGGGTGAACGAGTTCGCCTGGTCCCAGTTCCGGGTGAGAACCGGAGTCAGCGTTGTCATCGGTCGCTCACCGCTCCTCGTTCGCTGCGCGGGCCGCTCGTGCCTCGCGGACCGCTCCGCTCACTGCGCCGGGTTCTCTCCGCGTGGTCATTCCGTGCTCCCCTCGGCCTTGGGGGCCTCCCAGCCGTTGGCCTTGGCGATCTTCAGGCCCTCCAGCGACGGGCCCGCGGCCGACGGGCCGTCACCGGCCTGGCCGTCGGGCAGCCCGGCGAGGACCCGGGAGGCCTCCTTGAACGTGCACAGCCGGCGCGGGCCGCGCGTGGGCGCGACCTCCTTGCCCGCGCGCAGGTCGTCGACGAGCTGCTTGGCCGACTCCGGGGTCTGGTTGTCGAAGAACTCCCAGTTGACCATCATGACCGGCGCGAAGTCGCAGGCGGCGTTGCACTCCAGCCGCTCCAGCGTGATCTTGCCGTCGGCGGTGGTCTCGTCGTGTCCGACGCCCACGTGCTCGCTGAGCTCTTCCCAGATCTGGTCGCCGCCCATGACCGCGCACAGCGTGTTGATGCAGACGCCGACGTTGTACTCGCCGGCCGGCTCGCGCTTGTACATGGTGTAGAAGGTCGCCACGCCGACGACCTCGGCCTTGGACAGGCCCAGCATCTCGGCGCAGAACTCCTGGCCGTCATCGGAGACGTAGCCGTCCACCGACTGCACCAGGTGCAGCAGCGGCAGCAGAGCCGAACGCGGCCGGGGGTAGCGGCCGATGATCTCCTTGGCGTCCGTCTCCAGACGCTCACGGACCTCAGGCGAGTACGTCATCGGTCCACACCTCCCATGACCGGGTCGATCGAGGCGACCGCGGAGATGACGTCGGCGACCATGCCGCCCTCGCACGTCGCGGGCACCGCCTGCAGGTTCGTGAACGACGGGTCGCGGAAGTGGACCCGGTAGGGCCGGGTGCCGCCGTCGCTGACCACGTGCGCGCCGAGCTCGCCGCGCGGCGACTCGACCGAGGCGTACGCCTGCCCCGCCGGCACCCGGAAGCCCTCGGTCACCAGCTTGAAGTGGTGGATCAGGGCCTCCATCGAGCTGCCCATGATGTGGGCGATGTGGTCGGGGGAGTTTCCGAGGCCGTCGGGGCCGAGCGCGAGCTGCGACGGCCAGCCGATCTTCTTGTCCTCGATCATCACCGGGCCGCCCTTGAGCGGGCCGGACAGCCGGTCGAGCGCCTGCTCGATGATCTTGAGGGACTCCTCCATCTCGGCCATGCGGACGAGGTAGCGGCCGTACACGTCGCAGGTGTTCTGCGTCGGCACGTCGAACTCGTACGTCTCGTAGCCGCAGTAGGGCTGCGACTTGCGCAGGTCCCACGGCAGGCCGGCGGCGCGGAGCATGGGCCCGGTGACGCCGAGCGCCATGCAGCCGGTCAGGTCGAGGTAGGCCACGTCCTTGGTGCGCCGGGTGTAGACCGGGTTGGCGTCGAGGAGCTTGCGCATCTCCTTGATCCGCCCCGGCATGATCTTGAGGAACTCACCGATCTTGTCGACCGCGCCGGCCGGCAGGTCGACGCTGACGCCGCCCGGCCGGACGTACGCCATGTTCATCCGCAGACCGGTGATGTACTCCATCAGGTCGAGCACCATCTCGCGCTCGCGGAAGCCGAACAGCATCGGCGTGGTCGCGCCCAGCTCCATGCCGAACGTCGCGATCGCGACCAGGTGCGAGGAGATCCGGGTGAGCTCCATCGTCAGGACCCGGATGGCCTGCGCCCGGTCCGGGATCCTGTCGGTGATCCCCAGAAGCTTCTCGACGCCCATGCAGTAGGCGGTCTCGTTGAAGATCGGCGCGAGATAGTCCATGCGGGTGACGAACGTGACCCCCTGGGTCCACGTCCGGAACTCCATGTTCTTCTCGATGCCGGTGTGCAGGTAGCCGATCACCGTGCGGGCCTCGGTCACGGTCTCGCCGTCGAGGGTCAGCACGAGCCGGAGCACGCCGTGGGTCGACGGGTGCTGCGGGCCCATGTTGACGACCAGGCGCTCGTCGGCCGACTCGCTGACGGTCTTGACCAGCTCGTCCCAGTCCTGACCGGCGACGTCGTAGATCCGGCCCTGAGTCTCGGTGGCGGTCTCGGTGGTGCTCACGACGCTCTCCTCGCTGCCCTCGTCCACTCGTGCAGGTCGCCGCGGATGCTCACGAGTACGACCTCCTCCGGTCCGGCGCGGGGACCTCGGCGCCGCGGTATTCCACCGGGATTCCGCCGAGCGGGTAGTCCTTGCGCTGGGGGTGCCCCTCCCAGTCGTCCGGCATCTCGATCCGGGTCAGCGCCGGGTGGCCGTCGAAGACGATTCCGAAGAAGTCGTACGTCTCGCGCTCGTGCCAGTCGTGCGTGGGGTAGACCTGAACCGTGGAGGGGATGTGCGGGTCGGCGTCGGGGCAGGAGACCTCCACCCGGATGCGCCGATTGTGCGTGATGGAGCACAGGTGGTAGACGGCGTGCAGCTCCGCACCGGTCTCCTCGGGGTAGTGCACGCCCGAGACGCCCAGCGACAGCTCGAACCGCAGCGCGGCGTCGTCGCGCAGGTGCCGCATCACCTCGGTCAGGCGCTCGCGCCGAACGTGGAAGGTGATCTCACCGCGGTCGACGACCACGCGCTCGATGGCGTCGGCGAAGGCCGGCTCCAGCGCGTCGGCCACGTCGTCGAAGTACGACCCGTACGGCCGGCTGCTGGACAGCTTCGGCGGACGGCGGACGACGAGGCGGTTGTAACCGGAGGTGTCGCCGCTGTCCTTGACGCCGAACATGCCCTTGCGGGCGACGGGCTCCTCGGGCAGCCCGGGCAGGTTCTCGGTGGTCACTTCCCGGCCCCCTGGTCGATCAGCGGCAGCGTGCGCAGCGCCTGGAGCTCCAGCTCCTCGATCTGCTTCTCGCGGTGCGCGCCGAACTTCATGTTCTGGATCTTGTCGTGCAGCTTCACGATGGCGTCGATCAGCATCTCCGGGCGCGGCGGGCAGCCGGGCAGGTAGATGTCGACCGGCACCACGTGGTCCACGCCCTGCACGATGGCGTAGTTGTTGAACATGCCGCCGCTGGACGCGCACACGCCCATCGCGATGACCCACTTGGGCTCGGCCATCTGGTCGTAGATCTGGCGGAGGACCGGCGCCATCTTCTGCGACAGCCGGCCGGCCACGATCATCAGGTCCGCCTGCCGCGGCGACGCGGAGGCACGCTCCATGCCGAAACGAGCCAGGTCGTGCTTCGGGCCACCGGTGGCCATCAGCTCGATGGCGCAGCAGGCGAGGCCGAAGGTCGCAGGCCAGACGGAGTTCTTCCGGGCCCACCCGGCCACCTGCTCGACGGTGGTGAGGACGAACCCGCTCGGGAGTTTCTCTTCAAGACCCATGGCTAATCCCAATCGAGGCCGCGACGCCGCCACACATAGGCGTACGCCACGAGAACGGTGACGATGAACAGCACCATCTCGACGAGCCCGAACACGCCGAGTTTGTCGAAGGCCACCGCCCACGGATAGAGGAAGATGATCTCGATGTCGAACACGATGAACAGCATCGCGGTGATCATGTACTTCAGCGGGAAGCGGCCGCCGCCGACCGGCTGCGGAGTGGGCTCGATGCCGCACTCGTAGGCATCCAGTTTCGCGCGGTTCCAGCGCTTCGGCCCGGTGAAGGGCGCGATGCTCACGGAGAACACGGCGAATCCCGCCGCGAGGACCGCGAGCACCACGATCGGCACATACAGCTCCATGGCTACATGTCCTCGCTTACTCGGTGAATATTGGCGATCACGACAATGCCGGAGAGCGCGGCGGGCCGCACGGCCGTCTTCGGGGCCGGCGGCGATGTGCGCGTCGTCTCGTGGGTTTCGGTCATGCGGGTTCGCGTCATACGGGTTCGCGTCATGCTGGCTTCGGTCATGATGGCGGAGCCACCTTCGACAGGGCGTTGATTATCCGGTCGGAGACGTCGCCCCGCCGGTCTGTGAGATTAGCGAGCAACTTGAAGGCGAATCTCATCAGGGTGGGGTGCGGCATCCCGTGCCGGGTGGCGAAGCTCATCACTCCCGGCCTCCCGATCGCCTCGACGAACAGGCGACCGAGGGTGAAGTATCCCCCATGGGCGTCTTTGAGGATACGCGGATAGGCGAGTAATACGCGCTCACGCTGGGCGGGCGTCGGCCGGGACAGCGCCTGGACGATCACCTCGGCGGCGGTCCTGCCGGTCTCCATGGCGTACGCGATGCCCTCGCCGTTGAACGGGTTGATCGACCCGCCGGCGTCGCCCACCAGCACCAGCCCGCGGGTGTAGTGCGGCTGCCGGTTGAAGCCCATCGGCAGCGCCGCGCCCCTGATCGGGCCCGTCATGTTCTCCTCGGTGAAGCCCCACTCCTCGGGAGTGTTCTTCATCCAGCGCCGCAGCAGGTCGCGGTAGTCGATGTTCTTGAACGCCTCGCTGGTGTTCAGCAGGCCGAGACCGACGTTCGAGGTGCCGTCGCCGACGGGGAAGATCCAGCCGTAACCGGGGAGCAGCCGGTCGCCGTCCCACAGTTCGAGCCACGTCTCCAGGTAGTCGTCGTCGTGGCGGGGGCTCTTGTAGTAGGTGCGCACCGCCACGCCCATCGGGCGGTCCTCGCGCTTGTGCAGGCCCATCGCGAGCGACAGCCGGGTCGAGTTGCCGTCGGCCGCCACCACGAGCCGCGAGCGGTAGGACACCTCCTCGCCGTCCGCCTTGGCCGTCACGCCCACGACGTGGCCGCTGCGCTCGTCGAGCAGCGGGCCTGAAACGTTCACGCCCTCGCGCAGCCGTACGCCGGCGGCCTCGGCGTGCCTGGCGAGGATCTGGTCGAAGTCGGCGCGGGTGCGGACGAGGCCGAAGTCGGGGTAACTCGACAGCTCGGGCCAGTCGAGTTCGAGCCGCACGCCGCCGCCGTAGACGCGCAGCCCCTTGTTCCTGGCCCAGCCGGGCGCGTCGATGTCGACGCCCATGGCGACGAGTTCCTTGACCGCCCGCGGGGTCAGCCCGTCACCGCAGACCTTCTCGCGCGGGAAGCGCGTCTTCTCGAGAAGCAGCACGTCAAGACCGGCGCGGGCGAGATGGAAAGCCGTCGTCGCACCCGCGGGACCCGCACCGACGACGATGACGTCGGCGTCGACATCTGTCCGCGTCACGCGGGCTTGCTCGCTCACGGGGGACCTATCCGTTCCAGGGAAGGAAGGCCTCGAATTGGTTTAGACCTTCGTGCCTTTGTGAACAACTTCACAAACTGTCGCGCCGCAGTCTAACCCCTTCCCGGCGCCCAGCGTCAGAGGGGTATGGCCAAGCCCCCCTCATTACGCTTTGACCGCCCGATGCAGGGCCACGATGCCGAGCGTGAGGTTGCGCCAGGCCACCTTCCGCCAGCCGGCCTCCTGGATGATCGCCGCCAGCGCCTCCTGGCCGGGCCAGGCCTGGATCGACTCGGCGAGGTACTCGTAGGACTCGGGGTTCGAGCTGACCATGCGGGCCACCGGCGGCAGCAGCTTCATCAGATACTGCGAGTAGACCAGGTCGAACGACTTCGGCGTCGGCCGGGAGAACTCGCAGATCACCAGCCTGCCGCCCGGGCGGGTCACCCGCAGCATCTCGCCCAGCGCCTGCGCGGTGTCGGCCACGTTGCGCAGGCCGAAGGAGATCGTCACCGCGTCGAACGTCTCGTCGCGGAACGGCAGGCGCAGCGCGTCGCCCGCGACGAACGTCACCCCGCGCACGCCCCCGCCGTACAGGCCGGAGCCGCCGCGCCGCTCGACGCCGGTGCGGAGCATGCCCAGCGAGAAGTCGCACGCGATCGCCCGCGCCCCGAGCGCGGTGAACGCGTCGGTCGAGGTGCCGGTGCCCGCGGCGAGGTCGAGGACCAGCTCGCCGGGCCCGGCGTCGATCGCCGCCGCGGTGGCTTTCCGCCACAGGCGGTCCTGGCCGAGCGAGAGGACGTCGTTGACCAGGTCGTAGCGCCGGGCCGTGCGATCGAACATCGCGGCGACCTCGTGCGGCTGCTTGTCCAGCGATGCGCGCGTCATGCTCCAAAGCCTAGGCCGCGAAGGGCGTGACCCCTCACCGCCGCCACCGGATGAGCGGAACGTAGTTCATCGATTACGCTACGTCTGCTAGAAATTGAGGAATGCGCGTCACCACCGCACTGCTCCCAGTCGCATCGCTCGTCACCTGCGCCGCGGTCTTCCCCACCGTCCCGGCGTCCGCGGGGACGCCGCAGCCCCGCGTGGTCTCGGAGAACCCGGTCAACACCACCCCGCACGTGCTGGACGGCATCGTCAACGCGTTCGCGCTGGTCGGCCGCACCGTCATCGTCGGCGGCGAGTTCACCAAGGTCCGCGAGGCCAAGGGCGGGGAGGACCTGCCGCGGGCCAACATCTTCGCGTTCGACCTCTACACCGGGCGCGTCCTGCGCGGCTTCGCGCCGGACCTCGACGGGCCGGTGGCCGCGCTGGCCGCCGGCCCGGACAACACGGTCTACGTGGGCGGCGGGTTCGGCGCTCCCGAACGGGCCCTGGTCCGCCTCCACGTGGCGGACGGCGATCCCGTCGAGGAGTTCTCCGCCCCCGCCTACGGCGGGAAGGTCACCAGCCTCGTACGGCTGGGCGACGCGCTCTACGTCGGCGGCGACTTCAGCAGGATCGGCCGCAGCCCGCGCACCGCGCTGGCCCGTGTGAACGCCGAGACCGGCGAGGTGGACCCCACGTTCACCGTCACGCCCGGCGACGGGCGCCGCGGCGATCCCCGGATCTACGCGATGGCGGCCGTCCGCGACCGCTTAGTGGTGGACGGCAGGTTCTCCACGCTCGACGGCCTGCGCCGCCCGCAGCTCGGCGTGATCGATCTCACGACCGGACGGGTGGCCGACTGGCGCACCGAGGCGTACGCCCCGGCGTGCAAGGCGGACTTCCCGTCGTACGTGCGGGGGCTCGACCTGTCTCCGGACGGGCGCTACTTCGTGGTCGTCACCACGGGCGGGCCGGCGCGCGGCACCACGAAGCTGTGCGACTCCGCCGCGAGGTTCGAGACGTACGCGAAGGGCGAGGCGATCCGTCCGACCTGGGTGAACCTGACCGGAGGGGACTCCCTCTACGCGGTCGCGGTCACGGGATCCGCCGTCTACGTGGGCGGACACCAACGCTGGCTGGACAACCCGAAGGGCGCCGACACGGCGGGCCCGGGGGCGGTCAGCAGGCCCGGCATCGGGGCCATCCACCCCGTCACGGGCAAGGCGCTGCGCTGGAACCCCACGCGGGAAAGGGGAATCGGGGTAAAGGCCTTCCTGACCGTAAAGACAGGTCTTTTGGTGGGAAGCGACACGACGGAGCTCGGGCATGAGTACCATGCCCGCGTCGGCATGTTCCCGGCGACCTAGTTCTTCCCCGTCTCCCGCCGTTTCGCGGCGATGCGCTCGCTCACCGCGTCGCGCTGTTTGGTCAGCAGCACGTAGCTGGCCAGGCCGCTGACCAGGACCGCGAGCAGGAGCAGAGGGAGCGACCGCAGGCCGACGAGATACAGGACGCCGAGGGCCACGGCGAACAGGCCGAGGCGCGAAAGGGTGTAAACGACAACCGGATGCACAGCGTCGAGGTTACGTCACTCTCACGACGCGCCGGTCTCTCTTCGCATCTGCTGCGGGCACTGCTAGTGTTCACAACAAGGCGCTTTTGTAAAGAAACACCCATGAGCGCCCCAAAGAGGCTCTATCATATAACAATCGGGCACTGAGCCGGTAACAACCCGTGATCTTCTCCGAAAACCACGGATAAATCAGGCTTCGCTCGGCACACTGGTTACCTGTCCGCCCGCTGCAGGACGCGGGACGCGAGGGGGAGAGATTGTGGAGAGTAGCAGCGAGCGACTGCTGACTCCTGGAGAGGTTGCCGCTCTCTTCAGGGTCGACCCGAAGACCGTGACCCGTTGGGCCGCGGCCGGGCGCATCAGCAGCATCCGTACCCCCGGGGGGCACAGGCGGTTCCGTGAATCGGAAGTGCACGCCCTCCTTCGTGGTGAGGACGTCCTCACGGCCGAACGGCCGAACGGCGACTCCCCGCGAGTCTGACGCAGTACCAGCACCAGGTGATCCTGCGCGCTACCCGGACGCCGCAGGGTCACCGGAGTCAGCCCCATGTCGAGTCTGCGTCCCGGCTTGTCCTGCTCCCTTGCCGGGATCGTCAGTCCTGCTCCGCCTTGAAGGCCAGGAACGCCTGCTCAAGCGCCTCGTCACCCTCACGCCAGCGGCGTCGCCGCTCGGCGTCCTCTTCTTCGGTGATCGACTCCGCCAGCCAGCGTTCGTAGTCCGGCTCTCCCGGCGCGACCTCGACGTACGCGTTGCCGATGAGGCGCCCGTCATCGGTGGTGAGCGACCTGGGCACGCGCAGCGTGCCGTCCCCGAGCCGGATCACGTACATCCGAATCACCTAGATTCCGTAACGCCGGTTGAAGAAGAGCATGACGTTGAGGGCGGTCCTCGTGTCGCCCCCCAGCATGTCGACAAGGGCCGGACGCTGCCGGGACGCGATCGCCGCGAACGCGTCGGCGAAGAACTCCTTGCGCCCCAGGCCGCCGGGCTGCCGGTGGAACGACGACGCGAACAGCGGCAGGCACTCCTCGTAGAGCGCCACGAACTCGGGAGAGTCCGAGACCCACTCTCCCGGACCGGAGTCCACGTCGTCCAGCGCATGTCCGACTTCGTGCATCATCACGTCGGGCGTGGGCGACGGCCGGTCCCCCACCACGATCTTGCGGTCGCCGTACGCGCCGGCGCAGATGTCCCAGGTGGCCCGTCCCGACGGCAGCGGCGCGCCGCGCAGGTAGCCCATGTCGTCCAGGTCGGGCACCCCGCCGCGCCCGACGTAGATGCCTTCGAGCCCGATGGCGAGCTTGGTCTTGAGCTGCTCGGGCAGGCGCGCCAGGCTGTCCACGGCCCGTACGGCGTCGGCCGAGGGCGGCCCTTCGGCCGCGTCCCACTCGCGGTGCAGGATGCGCTCAAGCGGCCCGCAGTGCCGCCTGCCGTCCCGCAGGTCCGGCGCGTCGGGAGGGTGGGGCGCGGCGCGCGTCGGGAGGTCGTCGAGCTCGAAGTCCTGCCAGACGTACTGCGGCCGGTCGTCCGCCACCGGCGCCGTCACGGTGCCGACCCGCTCGACCGGACGCTCCGGCGGCCAGCCGGGCCAGTCGGGCCAGTCGGCGCCCCACGCGGTGTCTCGCTGGGCCTCCCACGGCGTCTCCCGCTGTGTCTCCCGCTGTGTCTCCCACGGGGCCTCCCACGGGGCGCGGCGGGCCTGGGGCCACTCCGCCGTACGGTCGGCGGCTCGGTCGGCGGCTCGGTCGGCGGGGCGTTCCGGAAGGTCACCACGGCGGTGGGAGGACCAGTAGGGCCCCCGCTGCCACCACCGCGACCCCCGCCGGTGGCGGCCCCTGTCGCCCGGCTCCGCCATCGCACCCCTCTGTCAGGCTCCGCGTTCCCGGCATGCCGTGTACCGGTCCACCGTACGATGCCGGGCTGTCCTCGTCACCCCAAAGGCCGACACGATCAGTCGCCGGTATGGCTTACCGTGTGGGCATGCCTAGCGTGATTATCGGCCTGGCGCTGCTTGCCCTCTGGCTTTACTGCCTGTTCGACGTGATCACGACCCCCGAGGAGGACGTCCGCAACCTCCCCAAGTTCATGTGGGTCCTCATCGTGGTCTTCCTGGCGGATGTCGGCGCGCTGACCTGGCTCCTCGTGGGCCGCCCCCGTGCCCGCTACGCCATGTACGCGGCCGGCGGAGGCCAGTGGGAGCGGCCCCACAGCGGCGAGGCGCCCCGCGGCCCCGACGACGACCCCGAGTTCCTGCGCAGCCTTGAGCGGCGCCTGCGCGACGAGGACTGAGTCCCCCTCCCCCAGACGCCTCCTCCCCCGGGCGCCGCCCGTCTCAGTTGGGCACGTCGGCGTAGGAGTGCAGTCCCGAGAAGAAGATGTTCACGCCGATGAGGTTGAACAGCAGGCAGCCGAAGGCAACCAGCGAGACGATCATCGCGGCCTTGCCGCGCCACCCGGCCGTCGCCCGGGCGTGGAGGTAGGCGGCGTAGACGACCCACGTGACGAACGCCCACACCTCCTTGGGGTCCCAGCCCCAGTAGCGGCCCCAGGCCCGGTCGGCCCACAGCGCGCCGGCGATGACGGCGAAGGTCCAGATCGGGAACGAGATGACGATCGCGCGGTGCGCGACGCGCTCCAGGCTCTCCCTGCTCGGCAGCACCGACGGCCGCCCGTCCCTGCGGATCAGGTAGAGGATCGCGCAGACGCCCGCCAGGATGAACAGCCCGCTGGCCACGATCGCCGCCGTGACGTGGATCGCGATCCAGTACGAGTGCAGCGCGGGCATCACCGGACCCGCCTGGACGTGCAGGAACAGCACCGCGAAGCCCAGCCCGAGCGCCGAGGTCACGGTCACGAACGCGCCGAGGAAGCGGATCGGCTGGCGGATCAGCAGCACGAGGAACGCGGTGACGGCGGCGAAGCAGATGGCCACCACGAACTCGTACATGTTGGCCCACGGCCAGCGGTCGACGGCGATGCCGCGGGTGAGGATGCCGGCGAGGTGGCCGGCCCACGCGATCCAGGTGAGGACCACGGCGAACGATCCCGCGCGGACCGCCCACGCGGCCGGCTGCGGGCCCGCCGCCTCCGTCGTCTCCTCGGGCAGGGCGGGGCCGCCCGCGCCGACGAGCTGACGCCGGCGTTCGGCCACGACCGTACGGGTCCGGCCGAAGGCGAGATCCAGCGCGAAGCAGATCATCGCGCCGAGATACAGCAGGACGGTGACCAGGATGAGCTGGTCGCTCAGCGTGGCCAGACTCTCATTGACATCGGCGGGCATCACTCACTCCTCGTCCGGGCGGGCGCCCGGCGCAGCGTTTCCGGTGGGCGCGTCCGGCGCGACGTGCCCGGTGCCTGCGGGCTCGTCCGGCTCGCCGCCCCGGTCACCGGTGGACGGATCACCACCCTGGTCATGGGCGGGCTGGTCGCCGCGCAGGGCGGTGACGATCTGGGCGAACTCCTCGGCGAAGGCCGCGCCGCCGCCTTCGGTGCGGGTCAGTCCTCCGACCGTGACCTTGCCGTCCTTCACCCGCACCCAGACGCGGCGGCGGCGGATCGTGAGGGACAGCACGAGCCCGATCACCGCGGCGGCGGCCGCGAGCAGGGCGGGCTCCCGGCCCGGGTCGTAGGTGATCTGGAGGCTGATCCACTCCTTGACGCCGGTGAACTGGATCTTCCCGGCACCGTCGGCGAGCTCCTTGGTCTCGCCCACGTTGAGCGGGGTCGGCTGGGCCGACATCGTGCCGAGCGGCTTCAGGTTCGTGGTGTCGAGCTGATACACCGACTGTGGCTGCCCCGACTTCAGGCCGAGGTCGCCGCCGAACGGGAAGATCTGCACCGTGGGGTTGGCGGCGCCGGGGAAGACCGACACCCAGGCGTTGCCGTTCGGCACGGTCGTGGGCAGGAAGCGCACCAGGAACCCGAGCTGGGTCGGCTGGGCGTCCGGCACCTTGATCACGCACTCGGACGTGTACGTGGCCTGGTCGTCGGCCAGGCACGGCACCGGGCCGTCGTAGGCCACCTGGCCCTTGCCGTCGGTCACCCGGAACGTGGGGGCGTAGCCGTGCCCGATCAGGTAGGTCAGCGTGCCGTTCACGTCCAGGGGGTCGTTGACCTTGAGGTCCACGTCACGCGGGCGGGACGTCGGCGAGTCCTGCACGCTCAGCTTGGCGAGGTAGTCGAGCGGCTGGCCCTGCTTCTCCCCGGCGGCCACGTAGCTCGCCTGGAAGTCCTTGAGGGTGAAGGAGAACGGCTCCAGCGACTCGGCGGTGACCCGGCTGCCGGGCATGAAACGGTCGTAGGCCGCGACGGCGTTGGAGAAGCCGTCGCCCTCCACGACCAGCACGTTGCCGCGGTAGCCGAACAGGCCTCCGGCGCCGATGGCGAACAGCAGCGCGAGCAGCGCGACATGGAACAGGAGGTTGCCGGTCTCGCGGAGGTAGCCCTTCTCCGCCGACACCCAGCCGTCGCCGGTGACCACCCGGAAGCGCCTGCGCCGGAGCGCGGCGGCGGCCTGCTCCAGGGTGAGCCCGCCCTCGAACGCCTCGCTGTGCGGCAGGCGCAGGAGGTTGCGCGGCGCGGCGGGCGGACGGCGCCGGATCTCCTTGAGATGCGTCAGCGCGCGCGGGAACACGCAGCCGGCCAGCGAGATGAACAGCAGCAGGTAGATCGCGGCGAACCAGGGCGAGCTGAAGACGTCGAACAGCCAGAACCGGTCGAGCCACTTGGCCTGGGTCGGGTTGTCCTTGAAATACTCCGCGACCCTGCTCGGGTCGACGCCGCGCTGCGGATAGATGGACCCGGGCACCGAGCCGAGCGCGAACAGGAACAGCAGGATCAGGGCCGTGCGCATCGAGGTGAGCGTGCGCCAGGCCCAGCGCATCCAGCCGACGGGGCCCAGGCCGGCGGGCCTGGCCCGCTCCCGCGTCTCCTTCTGCCGGGCCTCCACCGCGGTCTCGTCGTGCACGGTCTCGTCGTGCACGGTCTCGTCGCGTACGGTCTCGTCGTGCACGGCGGAGGCGAGGTCGTCGGGGGCGCTCATCAGATCACCGGCCTGAAGCCGCCGACCCACACCTGCAGGTGGGCGATGATCTCCGACCACTGCCCTGTCACGAGCAGCACACCGACGGCCACGAGCATCGCACCGCCCACCTTGGTGATCAGCGGGGTGTGGCGGCGGACCGCCTTGAACGTGTGGAGCGCCTTGCGGTAGGCCAGCCCCGCCACCACGAACGGCAGGCCGAGGCCCAGGGCGTACGCGAAGGCGAGGGCGGCGCCGCGCAGCGCGCTGCCCTGGTTCACCGAGAGCGTCATCACCACCGCCAGCGTCGGGCCGATGCACGGCGTCCAGCCGAGGCCGAAGACGACCCCGAGCAGCGGGGCCGTCGCGATCCCGGCCGCGGGCAGCCGATGGATGCGCACGTCACGCTGGAGGCCGGGAACGATCCCCACGAAGGCCAGCCCGAGGACGATCGTCACCACGCCGAGGACCCTGGTGATCACGTCGGCGTTGCCGTGCAGCGCCGCGCCGAGGCTGCCGAACAGCGCGCCTCCGAGCACGAACACGGCCGCGAACCCGAGCACGAAGAGCGCGCTGCCGAGCACCATCCGGCTCCGCTTCGGGTCGCCGCTCATGCCCGTGACGTACGACAGGTAGCCGGGCACCAGCGGCAGCACGCACGGCGAGACGAACGACACGAGCCCGGCCGCCGCCGCGATCGGCGCGGCCAGCAGCAGCGACCCGGTCGCGACCGTGCTGCCGATGTCACTCATCGGTCACCTTGGTGACGGCCTTGAGCAGGTCGTCGTACTTGACCGCACCGAGCGCGCGGGCGGCGATGCGGCCCTGCGCGTCGATGATCAACGTGGAGGGGATGGCGGCGGGCGGCACCGTGCCCTGGAACTGCAGCAGCACCTTGCCGCTCTGGTCGTAGATGCTCGGATAGCCGGGCTCGACCGAGCGGTCGTACGCCTGGGCGGACGCCTTGAGGTCCTTGAAGTTGACGCCGAGGAAATCCACGCCCTTGGACTTGGTGCTCGCCGCGATGTCCTTGAGCACGGGGGCCTCGGCGCGGCAGGGTGCGCACCAGGAGGCCCAGAAGTTCAGCACGTGGACCTTGCCTGCGGCCAGCGTGGCGGTGCCGCCGTCGAGGGTCTGCCCCTCGATCACGGGCGCCTTGTGACGCTGCGCGGCGTCGAAGAACTCGACGCGGCCGTCCCCCGGGATGAAGCGCGTGTCGCCGGAGCGGGGCTGGGCGGCCTGGCCGCCCGCGCACCCGGCGAGGGCCGTCGCCGCCACGGCCGCGGCGACGAGCGCCGTCAGGCGCTTGGCGGTGGCGCGGCCGGCGGTCACGCTGTTGGCTGGCAGGCGCTTGGCGGACACGGGAGGAGGATCTCCTTGTACTACAACCGGTAGAGCTGTAAGCCTACCGAGCGCCACGGGTGCCTCGTTCTCCGGGTCACACACCGGGGACGGATCGCGATCCGGGGGTCTCCTCGTCCTCCGAGCCCGCCTGAAGGGCCTCGGGAAGCACCTCGTCGGCCTTGTCGAACAGCGCCGCCTCGCCCTGCGGCGGCGCACCGGCCCGCAGCAGCGCCCCGGCGGGCTCGCTGTAGCCGACGCTCATGAGCCGGTCGCCCTCGAAGGTCAGGCTGGTGAGGCTGGCGAGCGCGCACTGACGGCGGCGGGGGTCGTGCCACAGCCGCCTGCCCTCGGCCGCCAGCCGGATGATCCAGATGGGCAGCTGGTGGCTGACGAGCAGTGCCTCGTGGCCGCGCGCCGCCGCCCGCGCGTCGTCGATGACCGCCTTCATGCGCGCCACGACCTCGGTGTACGGCTCGCCCCACGACGGACGGAACGGGTTCCTGAAGTGGCGGTAGGAGCGAAGGTCGCGGAAGACGTTGTCGCTCCCGGCCATCCGCAGGCCCTCGAAGACGTTGCCCGCCTCGATCAGCCGCTCGTCGATCGCCACCTCCAGGCCCAGGGCCCGGGCGGACGGCGCCGCGGTCTCCTGGGCGCGCTCCATGGGCGAGCTCCACAGCGCGACGATGTCCCTGCCCTCGACGGCCTTGGCGACCACCTCGGCCATCCTGCGGCCGGTCTCGGACAGGTGGTAGCCGGGCAGCCTGCCGTACAGGACCCCACGGGGATTGTGAACCTCACCGTGCCGGAGCAGGTGAACGATGGTCATCTCTGTCATGACCTGGACAGCCTACCCGCCGGGCAGCTCCGCGGACGCCGGGCGCGGCGCGTCGGTGGCAGGGCGCGGCGCGTCGGCGGCAGAGATGTTCAGCGCGTCGACGGAGCAGCGCAGCGCGTCGACGGCGGCGCGGATCGCGGGGCGGCGGGCGGCGTCGGACCTCCAGACCGCGTAGATGCGCCGCACCGGCGGCGGCTGGACGGCCAGGACGGCGACGCCCTCGGGCAGCGGTCCACGGCCCAGCCGGGGGATGAGCGCGCAACCGTGCCCCTCGGCGACCAGCGCGAGGTGGGTGGGGTATTCGTCGGCCATGGCGACGATCCGCGGCTCCCGCTCCTCGGAGCGCAGCAGGAACATCAGGAAGTCGTGGCAGACGGTGCCGGGGGCCGAGCTGATCCAGTTTTCGCCGGCGAGGTCGCTCAGCCGCACATGGTCGGCTTTCACCAGGGGATGGTCGGCCGGCACGACGACGTCGGCCACGTCGTCGAACAGCGCCGTGCGCGACAGGCCCTCGGGCAGCGCCATCGGCCTGTTGAGCCAGTCCTGCAGGACGGCGAGGTCGAGGTCGCCGCGCGCCAGCTCGCGGATCTGCCGCTCCGGCTCCCTCTCGTAGAGCAGCAGGTCGAGATCGGGGTGCTGCCTCTTGAGCATGGTCAGGGCGCGCGGCACGATGCCCCGGGCCGCGGTGGGGAAGGCGGCGATGGTCAGCTTGCCGACCACCGCCCCGCGCAGCGCCTCGAAATCGGCCTCCGCCGTCTCCACGAGCGCGAGGATGCGCTCGGCGTGCTCGGCGAGCAGCCCGGCGGCGTCGGTGAGCTTCACCCCGCGCCCGTTGCGTTCGATCAGGACGGCCCCGGTCTCCCGTTCGAGCTTCGCGAGCTGCTGGGAGATCGCCGAAGGGGTGACCATCAGCGCCTCGGCCGCGGCGCCTACGGAGCCGTAGACCGCGACGGCGTGGAGAGCCTTCAACCGGTTCAGGTCCAACATGTAGCCAGTCTAAACCGTCCTCCTTAGAAAAACTTGTTTGCGCTCAACTGTTTAGCAATGCGATGCTATAGCCATGCGAATCTTCAACAGACTCTTCACTAAGCCCCTCCGATCCGAGCAGACCTCCTATCTGGAGACCCTGGCGCGGCAGGCACGACAGACCCGCGACCGTCGCCCCTCCTCGCGCTGATCCCCTGATCCATGCGCCCCCGCCACCTGGCTCTCGCCGTCGCACTCGCCGCCATCTGGGGCTTCAACTTCGTCGTCATGCAGACGGGACTGAAGCACTATCCGCCGCTGACGTACGCCGCCCTCCGGTTCCTGTTGGCCGCCTTCCCCGCCGTACTCATAGCCGGAGGGCCACGGGCGCCCTGGCGGTGGGTGCTGGCGACCGGCGCGACGCTCGGCGTCGCCCAATACGGCCTGCTGCTGCTCGGCATGCGCGCCGGCATGCCCGCCGGGCTGACCTCCCTGGTCATCCAGGTGCAGGCCGTCTTCACCGCGCTGTTCGCGACCGCGCTGCTCGGCGAACGCCTCGGGCGGCGCAGGATCGCCGGGACGGCGGTGGCCTTCTGCGGCCTGGGCCTGATCGCGGCCGACGTGGCCGCCAGGTCGGGGGCGATCCCCTTCGGCGCGTTCCTGCTGTGCGTCGGCGCGGCGGCCGGGTGGGGGCTCGGCAACGTCGCCACCCGCAAGGCCACGCCGCCGGACTCCCTGCGGTTCATGGTCTGGGTGAGCGCGGTCTCGGCGCCGCCCCTGCTGGCGCTGGCCCTGGCCACCGAGGGGCCGTCGTCGCTGACGTCGTTCACGGCCGAGGGTGTGGGCGCCGTGCTCTACACGGCGTTCCTGTCCACCCTCGGCGGGTTCGCCATCTGGGGATGGCTGCTGGCCCGCTACGACGCCTCGGTGGTCGCGCCGTACAGCCTGCTCGTGCCGGTCTTCGGCATCGCCTCCGCCGCGCTGTTCACCGGCGAGCCGATCTCCCTCCTCACCGTCGCCGCGGGCGCCCTCATCCTCGCCGGCCTCCTGTTCGCCAACTCACGCCCCCGTACGGCCCTCACCAGCCGCCCGGTGCCCGTCCCCCGCTGACCCTCGCGCTCGCACGGATACGGCTACGGTGAGCGACGTGGACGACACTGAGACGTACGACGTGAGCCGTGCACTCGAGTGCTGGCCGGCGCCGCCGCCCTGGGGGTGGCGCGCGGACGACCTCGATCGTCTGCCTTCGGAGGGCCCGAATGGCGAGCCCGGCTTCTTCGAGCGCGTCGAGCTGATCGACGGAGCACTCGTCTTCAACTCACCCCAGCGGCGGTTCCACCAGCGCCTCATCCGCGGCCTCACAGAGCGGCTCGACGCGGAGGCTGAGGTACGCCGAGGCGGGCATCCCGCACTTCTGGCGGGTGGAGGAGAGCGACGGGCGTCCCGTCGTCTACGTGTACGAACGGGACCCCGCCACGGGCGCGTACACGCCGACCGGGATCCACCACGGGCACCTGGCGGTGCAGGTGCCCTTCCCGTTCGAGGTGGATCTCGACCAGCTGGTGAAGTGAGTCAGACGCCGGCGGCTTGGGCGGCGGCTTTGGCGGCCAGGGGGAGAGCCTCGGCGACCTGGGTGAGCGCCGCGTCGTCGTGGGCGGCCGACAGGAACCACGCCTCGTACGCCGACGGCGGCAGGTAGACGCCCTGGTCGAGCATGCTGTGGAAGAACGCGCGGTACGCGTCGGTGTTCTGGGTCCGGGCCGAGTCGAAGTCGGTGACCGGGGTGTCGGTGAAGAAGATCGAGAAGAGGTTTCCGGCCCGCTGGAGGCGGTGCGGCACCCCGGCGGCGGCCAGCGCGTCGGAGGCGGCCCTGCCGATGACCAGCGCGGACGCGTCGACCCTGTCGTACACGTCGTCGTCGCAGGCGCGCAGCGTGGCCAGCCCGGCGGCGCAGGCGAGCGGGTTGCCCGACAGCGTGCCGGCCTGGTAGACGGGCCCCTCCGGGGCGAGGGCGGCCATGACCTCCGCCCGCCCGCCGAACGCCGCGGCGGGCAGCCCGCCGCCCATGACCTTGCCGAACGTCATCAGGTCGGCCTCGACGGGGTCGATGCCGTACCAGCCGGAGGCGGACACCCGGAACCCGGTCAGCACCTCGTCGATGATCAGCAGCGCGCCGTGCTCGGTGCACAGCTCGCGCAGGCGCCGGTTGAAGCCGTCGGCAGGCGGCACGACGCCCATGTTCGCCGGGCACGCCTCGGTGATCACGCAGGCGATGTCGAACGTGCGGAACGCCTCCTCGACCGCCTCGATCGAGTTGTACGGCAGCACGATCGTGTCGGCCGCGGAGGCCCCGGTGACGCCGGGGGTGTCGGGCAGGCCGAAGGTGGCGACCCCGGACCCGGCCGAGGCCAGCAGCGCGTCCACGTGCCCGTGGTAGCAGCCGGCGAACTTCACGACCTTCGCCCGGCCGGTGAAGCCGCGGGCCAGCCGTACGGCGGACATGGTGGCCTCGGTGCCGGAGCTGACCAGCCGGACCTTCTCGACGGGGGCGACGCGGGAGACGATCTCCTCGGCGAGCAGGACCTCGCCCTCGGTCGCGGTGCCGAACGAGAAGCCGCGCGCGACGGCCTCTTCCAGTGCCTCCACGACGGCGGGGTGGCGGTGGCCGAGGATCATCGGGCCCCAGGAGCACACCAGGTCGACGTAACGGTTGCCGTCCACGTCGGTGATGTACGGCCCCTCGCCGGAGGCCATGAAGCGGGGGGTGCCGCCCACGGCGCCGAAGGCGCGCACCGGCGAGTTGACGCCGCCGGGAACGATCCGGCGGGCGCGGTCGAACAGGTCCTCGGAGGTCTGCGTGCGAGTCACGCCCTCCAGATTACGGGCCCACCCGTCCGGGGCCCGTACCGGGAATCACTCGCAGAAGTCGGCGAGCAGGTCGAGCACGCGCAGCGGATCGGGCAGCGGACGCCCGTCGGGGGGCCTGATCCAGCTCACGACCCCGCCCGTGGGCGTGGTGGACGGCGGCGCGAGCACGTAGCTGTCGCGGCAGTGCCAGCGCAGGCCCGGCGTCTCGTCGATCGTCTCGGGTCCCGCGTCGAGGCTGCAGGACCACCACTCGTCCTCGTCCTCGGGCGCCCCACGCGTCGCGACGAAAAAAAGAACCCGGTCGCCGTTCTCGGCGACCGGGCCCGTGTCGAAGCCTGCTGCGTCCATGGCGGCCAGGGCGGGACGGCCCGCCGCGGCCGGTACGTCGAACACGTCGAACACCCTGCCGGTGGGCAGGATCACGTTCATGTCCGGATCCTGCTTCCACCACCGCGTGAGCAGCGCCGTGTCCGTCGTGGCCTGCATCTGCCACGCGGGCGACAGCGGGTGCATGCCGGGATCGGGACAGCCGACCCGGTCGCAGGAGCACGCCCTGCCTCCCTCGCTCAGCGGGTGGGCGCCCATACAGCTCGCCCAGCCCAGCTGTGCGTACTCCAACACCGACGTCATCTTCCGCGGCGCGTGATGCGCACGCCGTTTCGCACGTCGGGCCAGCGGTACCCCCACCATGGCGCTCCTCCCCACAAGCGTCACACCCGCTGCCCTCCTGCGTTACGCAAGATGCTCGCGGTACATGTACCTGATAATGCCTTCTGGCCGATCGCGGCTCGGCAGGACCCCCCTGATGAGGGGTCAGGATAGTCCGCGGGCGACCTCGGTGGCCCAGTAAGTGAGGATCATGTCGGCACCGGCGCGGCGGATCGCGATCAGCGACTCCATGATCACCCGCTCCCGGTCGATCCAGCCGTTGGCCGCCGCCGCCTCGACCATCGCGTACTCGCCGCTGACCTGGTAGGCCGCGACCGGCACGTCGACGGTGTCGCGGACCTGCCGCAGGATGTCGAGGTAGGCCAGGGCGGGCTTGACCATGACGGCGTCCGCGCCCTCGGCCAGGTCGAGACGCACCTCGCGCAGCGCCTCGCCGATCGGTCCGGCCGGGTCCTGCTGGTAGGCGCTGCGGTCGCCGAACTGCGGCGCGCACTCGGCGGCGTCGCGGAACGGCCCGTAGAACCCGGAGGCGTACTTCGCGGCGTACGCCAGGATCGGGATCTCGGCGAAGCCGTTGGCGTCGAGGGCCGCGCGGATGGCGCCGACCTGGCCGTCCATCATCCCGCTCGGCGCGATCATCCGGGAGCCGGCCGCCGCCTGCGCGACCGCCGCCGACGCGTAGCGCTCCAGCGTCGCGTCGTTGTCCACCTCGCCGTCGGCCGTCAGCAGGCCGCAGTGGCCGTGGTCGGTGTATTCGTCCAGGCAGGTGTCGGTCATCAGCACCAGCGCGTCGCCCAGGTCGGAGGCGAGGTCGCGCAGCGCCACCTGGACGATGCCGTCCGGGTCGTCGGCGCCCGAGCCCCTGGCGTCCTTGTGCGCGGGGATCCCGAACAGGATGATCCCGCCCACGCCGGCCTCGGCCGCCTCGTGGGCGGCCTTACGCAGCGACTCGCGGGTGTGCTGGACGACCCCGGGCATGGAGCCCACCGGCTGCGGCTCGGCGATGCCCTCCTTGACGAACATCGGCAGGATGAGCTCGGCCGGGTGCAGCCGCGTCCCCGCGACCATCCGGCGCATCGCGGCGGTACGGCGCAGCCGCCGGGGCCGCGCCACCGGGTATTGGGCGTTCACAATGGTCTCCCCGCTCTTGATCGCGCCGGCCCGCCGGGAGGCCGTCCCGGCGGGCCGCACACGAGTCGGTTCACTTGACGCGTCGCCGCGCGCCCCTGCGCATCTGGGACGGACGGCGGGGCACCTCGCCCGCCGACACGGCGGCGTGCCGCATCTTGGCACCATAGTCCGCCAGCGCCGCGGCGAGAGCCGTGGCGGACGGTTTGTCGGCCATCACGTCGACCCGCAGGCCGAACTCCTCGGCCGTCTTGGCGGTCTGCGGCCCGATGACCGCGATCACGGTCACGTTGTGCGGCTTTCCGGCGATGCCGACGAGGTTGCGCACGGTCGAGGACGAGGTGAACAGCACGGCGTCGAACCCGCCGCCCTTGATCGCCTCGCGGATCGGGGCGGGCGGCGGCGCGGCGCGCACGGTGCGGTAGGCCGTCACGTCGTCGCACTCCCAGCCGAGCTGGGTCAGCCCCGCCACCAGCGTCTCGGTCGCGATGTCGGCCCGCGGCAGCAGCACCCGGTTGATCGGGTCGAGCATCGAGTCGTACGGCGGCCACTCGGCCAGCAGGCCCTCGGACGACTGCTCGCCCGTCGGCATGAGGTCGGGCTTCACGCCGAACTCGACCAGCGCCCGCGAGGTGGCCTCGCCCACGGCGGCGACCTTGAGCCCGGCGAACGCCCGGGCGTCCAGGCCGTACTCCTCGAACTTCTCGCGCACCGCCTTGACCGCGTTGGCGCTGGTGAAGGCGACCCACTCGTAGCGGCCGGTCACCAGGCCCTTGATCGCGCGGTCCATCTGCTGCGGCGTGCGCGGCGGCTCGACAGAGATCGTCGGCACCTCCTCGGGCACCGCGCCGTACGAGCGGAGCTGCTCCGACAGCCCCTTGGACTGCTCCTTGGTGCGCGGCACGAGCACCCGCCAGCCGAACAGCGACTTGGTCTCGAACCACGACAGGCGGTCACGCATGCCGACGGCGTCGCCCACCACGATCAGCGCGGGCTCGGTCATCCCGGCGTGCTTGAGGTCGGGGCCGAGCCGTCCGAGCGTGGAGACCACCGTGTATTGCTCGGTGGTCGTGCCGTCGCTGGTCACCGCCACCGGCGTCGAGTCGGGCTTGCCGCCCGCGATCAGCGCCTTGCTGATCGGGACCGCGTCCGCGACGCCGTTGTAGATCACCAGCGTGCCCTCGCACGCGGCGTGCTTGGCCCAGTCGTCGGTCTGCGCGGCGTCCACGATGCGGAACTCCGGCGCCGACGCCGCCGGCGGGATGCCGGCGTAGGTCAGCACGGCCGTGGCCGGCGGCACGCCGGGCACGATCTCGAAGTCCACGTCCGCCTTGGCGCAGGCGGCCACCTCGTCGGTGACGGAGGAGAAGAAGGACGGATCGCCCGAGCAGAGCCGCACGACCGTGCGGCCCGCCTTGGCGGCCTGGATGGTCTTCAGCGACACCGAGTTCTCCGCCGCGTCGGCGGAGATGTCGACGACCTCGACGTCCTCACGGCTGTGGCGCAGCAGCGAGCCGTACGCCTGCCGGTCGAGCACGACGACGTCGGCCCTGCCCAGCAGGTCGGCGCCGCGCAACGTGAGCAGGTTCTCGTCACCGGGGCCGGCGCCGACGAAGGCGACGAACCCGGACCGGGTCTGCGTGCTGTTATTCGCGGGGCTCAACGGGCCTGCTCCCCCATCAACGTGTCGGCCCCCTCGACGATCATGGCTGCCGCGAGTTCGCGGCCCATCTCCACGGCCGTCGTAGAGGGTCCGGAGGTGGACTTGCGCACCGACCGTGCGCCGTCGACGGCGACGACGGTGGCGGTCAGATTGAGAATGTGCCCGTCACCGGAGGCGAAAGCACCTACCGGGGCCGCGCAACCGGCCTCGAGGGCGGCGAGCACCGAGCGCTCGGCGTCCACCGCGGCCCGCGTCCGCGGGTCGTCGACGGCGCGCAGCAGCTCGATGAGATCGTCACGGTCGGCCAGGCACTCGACGGCGAGAGCGCCCTGCCCGGGGGCGGGCAGCATCTCGTCGACCTCGAACACCTGGGCGATCTCCCCGTCCCGGCGGATCCTGGCCAGCCCTGCGGCGGCCAGCACCACGGCGTCGAGCTCGCCCGAGGTTACCTTGCCGATGCGGGTGTCCGCGTTTCCCCTGATGGGGACGTAGCCGAGATCCGGCCGGAGCAGGCGCAGCTGGGCCACCCGGCGCGGTGAGCCGGTGCCGATGCGGGCTCCGGCGGGCAGGTCGTGCAGCTTGACCGGGCCGACGAGCGCGTCACGCGGGTCGTCCCGCCGGGGAATCGCGGCCATCGCGAGCCGCTCGTCCGGCTTGGTCGGCAGGTCCTTCAGCGAGTGGACCGCGAAGTCGACCTCACCGGCGAGGAGCCGGCCGCGCAGGTCGTTGACGAACACACCCGTGCCGCCGAGCTGGGTCAGGTGGGCCCGGGACACGTCGCCGAAGGTGGTGACGCCGACGAGCTCCACCGCCCGGCCGGTCAGGGCGGTCAGCCGGTCGGCGACGATCTGCGACTGCGTGGTCGCCATCAGGCTCTTGCGGGTGCCGAGCCGCAGCGGGGCGGTCATTGGTCCACCTCCAGGCTCGCAACGGCGTCGGGGGCCTTCGGGTCGAGGCCGAACAGCTCCCGCAGCGCCTCGGCGTACTGGTCGCCGCCCGGGGACGCGGCCAGCCGCTTGACCCGTACGGTCGGCTCGTGGAGCAGTTTGTCGACGACGCGCCGCACGGTCTGGGTGATCTCGTCGCGCATCCGCCCGTCGATGTCCGGCAGGCGGGACAGCAGGCGGCCCATCTCCGACTCGACCACCCCGGCGGCCTTGCTGCGCAGGGCCACGACGGTAGGGGTGACGAGCGCGGCGCGCGCGGCGTCGAGATAGGCGGCGACCTCCTCGGCCACGATGCGCCTGACCTCGCAGATCGCCTCGGCCCTGCCGCCGTCGGAGACGTCGTCGCCCACGCCGTCCTGCTGCATCGACTTCAGGTCGACCAGCGTCACGCCGGGCAGGTCCCGTACGCCGGGATCCACGTCGTGGGGCAGCGCGAGGTCGAGGACGAACAGCGGCCTGTCACGGTCGCCGATCGTCTCCGCGGTGATCGTGCGGGTCCCGGCGCCGATGCAGGAGATGACCAGGTCGGCCTCCGCCAGCTCGGCGGGGACGTCGGCCAGGTCGGCGGCCCGGCCGCCGACGGTCTCGGCGAGCCGTTCGGCCCGCTCGCGGGTGCGGTTGGCGATGACGATGTCGGTCACGCCCGCGCGGGACAGCGTCGCGGCGGACAGCGAGCTCATCGAGCCGGCGCCCACGACCAGGGCGCGCAGGCCGCTGATGTCGCCGAGCACCCGCTCGGCGAGGGTCAGCCCCACCCCGACCAGCGACGCGCCGGCCCGGTCGATGCCCGTGTCGGCGTGCGCGCGCTTGCCCACGCGCAGCGCGTGCTGGGCCAGCTCGTTGAGCGTGGTCCCGGCCGTGCCCTCCTCCTGCGCCAGGCGCAGCGCGGTGCGGATCTGGCCGAGGATCTGCCCCTCGCCGATCACCATGGAGTCGAGCCCGCAGGCGACGGTGAACAGGTGCTGGACCGCCCGGTCCTCGTAGTGCACGTACAGGTGCCGCGCGAGCGTCTCCTGCGGCAGGCCCGAATGCGCGGCGAGGATGTTCGTCACCGCGGTGACGCCGCCGTGGAACCGGTCGACCACGGCGTAGACCTCGACGCGGTTGCACGTCGAGACGACCAGCGCCTCGGAGACGTACTCGTCGGACTGCACGTCGTGCAGCAGCTTGACGAGCGCGTCCCCGCTGACCGTGACCCGTTCGAGCAGCGCGACCGGCGTTGTCCGGTGGCTCAGGCCGACGACGAGGACACTCATGAGCTCGCTCCGATCGATGGCTCACTCACATGACCACCCCGTCCGGCCACTCCTCGGCCATGATGGGCCCTCCATTAGCCTTGCGCTGCTCGTGGAACGCAAGTATCTGCAGTTCGATGGATAAATCGACTTTACGGACATCCACGCCGTCAGGCACAGCCAAGACGACGGGGGCGAAGTTCAAAATACTGGTGACTCCGGCCGCGATGACACGGTCGCAGACCTGCTGCGCCGCCGTGGCGGGCGTGGCGATCACCACGATCGAGACTCCGCGCTTCTTGATCACGGACTCCAGCTCGTCGGCGTGCTCGACGACGAGACCTGCGATGCGATCGCCCACGACGTGCGGATCGGCGTCAAGCAGGCCCGCGATCCGGAACCCGCGCGAGGCGAACCCGCCGTAGTTGGCCAGCGCGCGGCCGAGATTTCCGACGCCGACGATGGCCACGGCCCAGTCCTGAGTGAGACCAAGCTCACGCGAGATCTGGTAGATGAGGTACTGCACGTCGTATCCCACGCCTCTGGTGCCGTACGACCCGAGGTGGGACAGGTCCTTGCGGAGCTTGGCGGAGTTCACCCCGGCGGCTACCGCGAGATCCTCCGAGCTCACCGTCGCCGTGCCCCGTTCGGCCATCCCGTTGAGTGCGCGCAGATAGAGCGGCAACCTCGCCACCGTGGCGTCGGGGATGCCGCGGTCACGGGGCTGCGGGATTCGGCGGATCACTTGCCGGGGCTCCAGGGGGACGGACGGCCGGTTGCGCCCCCGGCCGCATAGCGGATGCGACGGATGAATACCAGGTTAGTGCCTTTGTGAAGCTATGCACAAAGTCGATCGTGTGAGGCTTCCCTCGTCTCAAGGGTCCCAGGAGGGGGCGGCGGTCTCCATTCCGGGCCGGGAGGATCGCGATAATCGAGGGCATGGCTCCTCAAGACCACCGGATCACGCTGCTCGGCAAGCCGGGCTGCCACCTGTGCGACGACGCCCGCGCGGTGGTCGAGCGCGTGGCCGCCGATCTGGGCGTTCCCTGGGAGGAACGCGACATCACCGCCTCGCCGGAGGACCAGGCCGAATATTGGGAGATGATCCCGGTCGTCCTGATCGACGGCGTGCAGCACGACTACTGGCGGGTCAACGAGAACCGCCTCCGCGAGGCCCTGCAGCGCTGACGCCGCGCCCGGGGTCCATGCGCGGCCCGGGCCGCTTCCAGCCGGACGTCCACGAACCTCGGCCGGGCCGGTCACCGCACCGGGAGGAAGCTGCGGTCCTCGCGAAGCCCGCTCCGCTTTCTCCACCCGCTCCGCTCCCTCCGCCCGTGAACGTTCTCTTCTCTCCGCCCGCGAACGTAGGGGGACAGCGGTCTAGAGAACCCGGCGGGTGGGCAGGGGGACCACCTTGGCGGCGTTGACGCTCAGCTCGATGACGTTGGCCGCCAGCACATACTTCACCCGCTCGGTCGCGAAGCGCTCCATGTGCGGCTGCCGCTGGTGCTCGCTGTAGCCGACCTCGTCGCGGTAGAGCTCGTAGACGATGCGCTGGAGCGGGGCCGACTTGACCGCGTGGCAGACGAACAGCAGCGTGTCGGGCTCGTTGCGCTGCACCGCCTCGACGGTCTCCTCGGCGAGCTTGTCGAACGCCTCGCCCGAGCCGTCGAGCAGCGTGAAGACGGTCAGCAGGCCGTAGATGCCGGGGGCCGGCTTCACCGAGCCGCCCTGACCGGCGGGCCGGCCCGCCTGCTGCGGCCCCTGCCCGCCCGGCTGGGTCATGGCGGGGCGGGACCTGCCGCCGAATCCGACGCCGAAGCTCGCGGCGAGGTCGGCCGGGTCGGGGACCTCCGCCCCGGGATAGAGGGCCCCCGTGGCGGGCATCGCCCGGTCGGGCTCGGCCGGGGCCGCCGCGGGCATGCCGTATTCAGGTCGGCGGGGCTGGCCGTACTGGTCCGCGGCGAGAAGCTGGCCGGTCATGGGCCCGCCGAAGTCGTCGGGCGACAGCGGACCGTCGGAGGGCCGCATGCGGGCGGCGTAGTCGACCTCGCTCTGCTCCCCCGCCCGATATTCGGCCACCAGGTCCCCGAGCCCCGAACGGCGCGGCGCTCCCGGCCCCCCGGCTCCCGGTCCTCCGGCTACCGGCACCCCGGGCGGAACCGCACCGGGCCCGCCTGGACGGCCTCCGGGTGCCCCGCGCGGCGGCGTGGGCGGCCCCGAGGGCGCGGAGGGCACGCGGGTCTCGGCCCGCAGGGCGCTGTCGGCCCGTCCGCCGCGCCGCCCCTGCCACTCCTCCTCCGGGGCCTCGTCGTCGTCCTCGCCCTCGTCGTCGTACGGCGCGAGCGGCCGGGCCACGACGTACCAGACGCCTCCGGCGGAGGCGGCCAGCACCGCGACGACGACCAGCCCGGGAAGCCCGAATTCGAGCACGCCCGAGATCGCCATCCCCGCCGGGGCGAGCACGACGGTCGCGTTCATGTTGTCGACGTCGTACTCGTCTCCGTCCCGCCAGGCCATCACCGCCATGGCGAGGCCGAGCAGGAGGATGAAGACCACCAGGCCGTGGACGCCCCGCAGCAGCCATTCGGGCCAGATGTCCCAGTGGGTCGGCCCGTCGGGCAGCGACTTGTCGAAGCCCGAGGTGACGACGGGGTCGAGCACCATGATCACCGTGCCCACGACCGTCAGCGCGGCGCCGAGGAGCCAGCCGGCGAAGCGGGCTCCGCCCTTCTCCGCGAGGAGCTGGATGACGCCGACCGCCAGCCAGAGCGGGGCCAGCAGTGAGCCGGTGATCTGGTAGGCCCGGAACGTCACGGGCCCGAACCCGGTGAGGTGTCCGACGGCGACCGCGCCGAGCGACAGCGCCAGCGCGCCCGTGGCGACGCTCCACGCGATCAGCCAACCGGCCGGCTCGTCACGGAGACGCCCGACGAGGACGCCGGTGGTGATGCCGGCGAGCAGGGCGCCGGCGAACGCGAGGAGAGCGACGAGGACTTCCATGGTGGGACCCATGCTGCCGGACATCTGCTTCTGACCGGTAGCCGGTGGCCATGTCCAGGAATGTCACGCCCGCGTACGCACACCTGAAGCGGATTCCCCCACCCGAACGGATTGTGTAATCTCCCGTTGATTTCTAGAGTGTTCGAGCACGCCGACTCCCCTTCCCCCATGGGATAACGGATGCCGAACACGTGGCCGTTGGCCGGGCTTTCCCCTCCGGTAGCAGCAGGAGCAGCGCAACCCGCGCGTTCCGCCGATCTCTCCGATCGCGAGCACGAGCACGACGAGATGCGGAGCCTCGTGCTGCGCGCCAAGACCGGCGACAGCGAGGCGTTCGGCGCGCTCTACGACCACTATCTGGAGCTGGTCTACCGATACGTCTACTTCCGGGTCGGCAGCCACGCGCTGGCCGAAGACCTGACGAGCGAGACGTTCCTGCGGGCGCTGCGGGGCATCACGGAGTTCACCTGGCAGGGCCGCGACTTCGGCGCCTGGCTCGTGACGATCGCCCGCAACCTCGTCACCGACCACTACAAGTCGGGCCGCAACCGCCTTGAGGTGATCACGGCGGAGATACTCGACACGCCTCTGGACGGCCCGCACATCCCCGAGAACGCGGTCGTCACCAACATGGTCAACGAGCGCGTGATGCAGGCGATCAAGCAACTGGGCGCGGAGCAGCAGGAATGCGTGATCCTGCGCTTCCTGCACGGGATGTCGCTGGCGGAGACCGCGATGATCATGGGCAAGAAGTCCGGGGCGATCAAGGCGCTCCAGTTCCGGGCGATCAGGGCGCTCGCCCGGGCACTCCCCGACGATCTCGGCTGACGCCCCCGTAACCATTACCCATACCCCATCGTTGGGCATGTGGCAGGTCGGATCTGCAGGCGGATTCGCGGGCAGGCCGGGAGGTGACGGACGTCTCCCGGCCCCGCGAGCGGATCTCCGCTGCGCGTCAAGCGGGGGATGGCGGGAACGGTGATGGGCTGGTGGCGACCCTCACGCCGCGCGGGCGGCCGGTCGTCGGCCCGTTCCCGCAGGCGCGCCGGTCACCGCTTCCTGTCGCGCCTGCGCCCGTCGCGCCGCACGCGCGGGGTCGTCGCGCGCGTGGCCGGCCTTCGCTCCCTGCTGAGCGGCGGCCCGAGACCTGAGTTCCGCGAGAAGCTGCGGGCCGACCTGATGCGGGCCCACGCCGCCGAGCGCGCCGCGGGCAGGCACGCGGCGGGAAAGCACGCGGCGCCCCCCGCCGCGTCGCCGGGGCCCCGGCCCCGCCGGTCCCTGCTCGTACGGCTGCGCCCCGTGCTGGTGTTCTGCGTGCTGCTGGCGGCGATGTTCGGCACCGGTGTGCGCACCTACCACGCGGTGCCCGGCGAGGCGCTGTATCCGCTGAAGAGGATGGCGGAGTCGACGGTGCTCCGCCTCGCGTACGACGAGGAGGAGCTCACGCAGCGGCAGATGGTCGCGGCGCGGCACCGGGCGGCCGAGACCGCGTCGCTGGTGGACGCGGCGAGCCCGGAGCGCCGCCGGCTCATCGGGCAGACGCTCGACGACCTGGAGACGACCACCAGGGCCGCGCTGAGCCGGGTGGTCCGGGAGGGACACGCCGACGGCGCGGCCCGCAAGTTCGCCCGTGAGCAGCGCAATCTCGTTGAGCCGCTGCTGCCGAAGCTCGACGGGGAAAATCGCGACAAGGCGAATCAATACCTGATTTACATCGAATCGTTTACCGGTTCCGGACGTTGACACGTCATGTCCCGCTCCCGTTGCGTACACCCTCCGGCGGTTAAGCTGATGAGCCATGAGGCGGCTATTGCGACGGCGGGAAGAGGCGGAGATCGCCGGCGAGGTGGCGGCCGCCGCGGCGGTGTCCGCCCCCGAGGTCGTCCCCGACCTCTCGGCGGCGGCGTTCTTCGACGTCGACAACACCATGATGCGCGGTGCCTCGATCTACCACTTCGCCCGGGGACTCGCGGCGCGCGGCCTGTTCACCAGCCGTGACCTCATGAAGTTCGCGCTCGGGCAGGCGTGGTTCCGCGTGCGGGGCAACGAGAACCCCGAGCACATCGCCAAGGCCAAGGAGATGGCCCTCGCCTTCGTCGCCGGGCTGAAGGTGGACGAGGTCGTCCGGCTGGGTGAGGAGATCTACGACGACGTGATGGCCGACCGCGTGTGGCAGGGCACCCGCGCGCTGGCCCAGGCCCACCTGGACGCCGGGCAGCGGGTGTGGCTGGTCACCGCCACCCCGGTCGAGCTGGCCCGGGTCATCGCGCAGCGGCTCGGGCTCACCGGCGCGCTCGGCACGGTCGCCGAGACCGCCGACGGCGCCTATACCGGACGGCTCGTCGGCGACCTGCTGCACGGCCCGGCGAAGGCCGAGGCCATCCGGGCGCTGGCCCGCCGCGAGGGCCTCGACCTGTCCCGTTGCTCGGCCTACAGCGACTCGGCCAACGACCTGCCGATGCTCTCCCTCGTCGGGCATCCACACGCCATCAATCCCGACAGCGAGCTGCGCGAGCACGCCAAGGAGCACGGCTGGGAGGTCCGCGACTTCCGCACCGGCAGGAAGGCGACGATGATCGGCCTGCCGATCGCCGCGACCGCGGGAGCCATCGCGGGCGGCGTCGCCGCGGGCATCGCCCTGCGCCGCCACTACCGCTCCGTCCTCTGACCTCGACGCGCCGTCAGTGGCCCGCGGGCTCCGCGAGGGGCTTCCGTACGCCCATCAGGGCGGCCGTGACGGCGACGAGCGCCGCGGCGATCCAGAACGTGAGCCGGATCGCCCCCAGGGCCGCGCCGCCCGCGCCGAGGTGCGACCGCACGTCCGCGGCGAACCTGTGCAGGAACGCCGTGCCGAGAACGGCGACGCCGAGGGTGCCGCCGAACTGCTGGACGGCGTTGAGGAGACCGGCGGCGGATCCGGTCTCGTGCGCCCGCACCCGTGACAGGGCCGTGGTGAAGAACGGGACGGTGAACAGCCCGTTTCCCGCTCCGCCGAGCGCCGGCGCCGCGAGCAGGGGCCAGGAGTAGCCACCGGCGGACGCGCCCGGATAGACGGCGACGGCGCAGATCAGCCCGGCCAGCAGGGCGGCGAGCCCGGCGAACATGATCTTCGCTCCGTGGCGGGGCACCAGCCGGGGCGCCGGCCCACCAGGAGGCGGCGGCCATGCCGGCCGACCACGGGAGCAGGGTGAGCCCGGCGGTCAGGACGTCGTCGCCCAGCCCGAGCTGCACGTGCAGGACGATCGCCACCCTCAGGCCGTTCATCACCGCGAAGAACAGCGTGGAGGTCGCCAGCGCGGCGGGAAAGCCCGGGTCGCGGAACAGGCTCGGCTCGATCAGCGGGCTGCGGCCCCGCCCGGCGCGATGGCGCTGGTGCCATCCGAGGGCCGCGAGGACGGCGACGCCCGCGGCGAGGGCGGTCCAGACCCAGGCGGGCCACCCGGCGGCGTCGCCCTGGATGAGCTGATAGACGATCAGGCCGGTGCCGAGCACGGCCAGCGCCGTGCCGGGCAGGTCGAGCCGGGGCGGGTGCGGTGACCTGCTCTCCCGCAGGGCGGGCGCGATGGCCAGGACCACGGCGGCGAGGGGCACATTGACGAGGAACGCCGCCCGCCACGACAGGCCGAGCAGGTCGACGCGGGTGAGAACGGCCCCGAGCACGGGCCCGCACACGGCCGCCAGGCCCATCACCGGCCCGATGGAACCGCCTGGCGCGGACGGCTGCGCGCGTCGCGCCCGCGCGTCTGGACCGGGTCGCGACCACCCTGGCCACCCACGACGAGCCGGCCGTCGTCGCGGCCACCACGGGCCCCACCAACCTGCTCGCCCACGCGCTCTGCACCGGCCCCGCCGACCTGCACCGCTATCTCACCCGGCGGCTCGGCGCGCTCGACGCGATCCGCACCCTGGAGACCGCACCCGTGCTGCACACGCTCAAGGCGGCCGGACACCTCACCCCCGTGGCCGCGCGGCCGGCAGGCCGCCCGGCACGCGCCTGAGCCGGACGCCCCCGAGCCGTGGTCAGGCGGCGGAGCGGCCGGTGGCGTGGTCCGCCACGGCCCGCATGATCAGGCCGGTCAGCTCCCGGTTCACCAGCTCGGCTCGCTCGTAGCCGATCATGTGCCCGGCGCCGGGGATCCGTACGAACCGGGCGTCGGGCAGCGCCTCGGCGATCCGGCGGCCGTGGGCGAGCGGGGTGAGCCGGTCGCGCTCCCCCACCATGACGAGCGTCTGAACGCGCCTGAGCGTCCGTAGGGCCGCGTGCTTGTCGTGCACCCCCAAAGCGCGGAAGAACCCGACCATGGCCTCCGTCGGCGTCGCCGCGGCCATCGCGTTCACCAGCCGGACGTGCCGCCGTCTCGCGCCCTTGCCGAAGGCGGCGTAGCGGGTCACCGGCAGGTTGGTCCAGCTCTTAACGCGGGGCCGCGCGTCGATGGCCTCGGCGCGGGCCAGCATGCTCTCGAACACCGAGGTCGTGACGCGGGGCGCCAGCCGCCCGAGCGGCCCGGGAAGGCCGAAGGTGGTGTCGGCGAGCCCGCCGGACGACGTGCTGAGCAGCGCCACGCCGGCCACCCGTGACTCGACCAGGGCGGGATGCCGGTCGGCGAGCGCCATGATCGTCATGCCGCCCATCGAGTGGCCTGCGAGGACGACGGGCAGCCCCTCCGGCACGGCGGCCTCGATGACGGCCGCGAGGTCGTCGCCCAGCCGGTCGATCGTGTACGTCTCCAGCGGCCCGGCCGAGGAGTCGCCGTGCCCGCGCTGGTCGTAGAAGACGAGCGTGCCGAGGCCGGCCAGGGCCTCGCGCTGGGGCTGCCAGCAGTTCCGGTTCATCAGCCAGCCGTGGGCGAAGACGACGGCGCAGCGGGGATCGGGATGGTCGTCGATCTCCACGGCCAGGCGGACCCCGTCGTCGGTCGTGACCGTCGTCCGGCGGCCGGGCGCGCCGCCGGACGCCGACGCGGTCTTCGCCCGCCTGGTCTGGACGCGCTGCGCGGCGCTGACCACCCTGCCGATCGCCAGGCCGAGGGCGAGCCCGGCGAGGGCGGCGTTCCGCCCCTTGCTCATGGTGCTCCTCCGGGGGATGAGGGTGAGCACACCATACCGACCGGTAGGTCCCTTTTGTCAGACCCGTGTTTTGTCAGACTCCGCGCCCAAGACGCTTCCGGCAGCCGGATGTCACATCACGATCGGGGGGAACGCCGGGCCCCGGCGCAGCCGCAGCGCGTCGAGCTGCCGTTGCATGGTCTCCCTGACGTGGTCGGTCAGGTCGAAGACCAGCAGGGGGTCGTCGGCCTCCTCCGGGGCGTACTCGTCGGTCCGGACCGGCTCGCCGAACTCGATCAGCCACTTGGACGGCAGCGGGAGCAGGCCGAGCGGCCCGAGCCAGGGGAACAGCGGCGTGATCGGCAGGTAGGGCAGGCCGAGCAGCCGGGCGAGCGCCGGAATGTCGCCGATCTTGGGGTAGATCTCCTCCGCCCCCACGATGGCGCACGGGACGATCGGCACGCCTGCTCTGATCGCCGACGCGACGAACCCGCCCCGGCCGAACCGCTGGAGCCGATAACGCTCGGAGAACGGCTTGCCGATGCCCTTGAAGCCCTCCGGGAAGACGCCGACGACCTCGCCCTTGCGCAGCAGCCGGTCGGCGTCCTCGGGGCAGGCGAGCGTGTGCCCGGACTTGCGGGCCAGGTGCCCGAGCACCGGAAGCTGGTAGACCAGGTGCGCCCCGAGCAGGCGCAGCGGCCTGTCCAGCTCGTCGTGCACCGCGACCTGCAGCATCAGCGCGTCCATGGGCAGCGTGCCGGAGTGGTTGGCGACGATCAGCGCGCCCGCGTCGGCCGGCACGTTGCCGAGCCCGAGGGCCTCGACCCTGAACCAGTGCCGATAGAGCGGGCGCAGCGCCTCGATCAGCACGTTCTCGTTGAGATCGGGATCGAAGCCGAACTCGTCGACCTCGTATGCGCCGGTGACCCTGCGCCGCAGGAACGCGAACAGCTCGGCGAGCCGCTCGTCGGCCGTGCGTTCACCCGGGTTCTCATCCGTACGCCGGCCCTGGAAGTCGTCCATCAACGCCTCGTCACGAATTCGGCCGGACGACGGCGGCCAGCCAGTCGACCAGGGCACGCGGCAGGTCGCCGGGACCGCCGCGCGACCTGAGGAAGTCGTCGAACGCCGCGGCCGTGCTGTACTTGGGCCGCCAGCCGAGCTCGGCGGCGAGCCTGGTGGTGTCCACGGCCCTGCCGTGGCTCATGAGCGCGAGCTGCTCGGGCGAGAAGTCCACCAGCCGCGCGCCGCGGGCGAGCCCGCTGACGAAGCGGAAGGCGGGGGACGGCATGGGGATCACCGGGCGGCCCGTGCGCCGCGCGCACTGCGACAGCAGCAGCACGCCGTCGCCCGCGACGTTGAACACGCCCGGATGGTCGGCCCGCGCCGTACGGCACAGCACCTCGACGGCGTCGTCCTCGTGCACGAACTGCAGCCGGGGATCGAAGCCGAGCACGGTGGGCAGCACCGGCTGCGAGAAGTAGCTCGTCAGCGGTGATTCGACGTTCGGCCCCATGAGCGTGGCGAAGCGCAGCGTCGTCGTCACGTCGGGCCGGCGCCGGGCGAAGCCCCGCACGTACGTCTCGACCTCGGTGGCGTCCCTGGCGAACCCGGAGTGCGATCCCTCGACGGGCTCGGTGTCCTCCGTGAACACGGCGGGAGCGTGCGGCGAGGAGCCGTACACGGCCGTGGTGGACCGCACGACCACCCGGCGCACCGTGGCGGAGCGCTGACACGCCGCGAGCAGCTGCATCGTCCCGATGACGTTGTGCTCCTTCATGGCCGGGCGGCCGCCGCCCGAGCCGCCCGCCCGGCCGCCGCCTCCGGGGCCGCTGACCAGGCTGAGGTGCACGACGGTGTCGACGTCGGCGTCCCTGATGACCTTGACCAGGTCGGGACTGCGCAACGCGACCCGGACGAACTCGGTGCGGCCGAGCACCGCGCCGTCCTCCCCGGCGGGGGATGGCGGCGGCGCAGTGTCCACGCCGATGACCCGGTCGATCTCCGGGTCGGCCGCGAGCGCGAGCGCAACACGAGCGCCGATGTGACCGGAGACACCGGTGACCAGCACAGTACGAGTCATCGACGCCTCGCCGGGGGTGTGCGTGTTCACGGTCGCCCGGTCCGTGAGGACCGGTGCGCGCTCCGTCTCGGCTACTTCTTGTTACGCCGCTGGATGCGGGTCTTCTTGAGCAGCTTGCGGTGCTTCTTCTTGGCCATACGCTTGCGGCGCTTCTTGATCACAGAGCCCACGGGACCCCCAGGTGAAGGTGTGACTGTCCAACCGGCGCGCGAGCGCACACCGGCTCAACAGACTACCGGCGATCCGTGGTAGATCGCTCCCCCGGGGGACCCCGCGTCGACCGGGAGTCGGCCACGCCGCCGTCAAGCGTGGTCGCCTGTGCCGTTCACCCTGCTTCGATGAACGCGTCCCGCAAGTAGTCGTGGACCGCCTGCTCGGGAACTCTGAAGGACCGGCCGACACGGATGGCCGGTAACTCTCCCGAGTGCACGAGCCGATACACGGTCATCTTGGACACCCGCATGACGGTCGCGACCTCGGCCACCGTCAAGAACTTCACCTCGCTGAGAGGTCTTTCGCCTGCACCCATCGGACGCCTCTTCCGCACGTGTTTCCGGGTTATCCCCACTGGTGCCATTGCTCACGCACGTGTACTGCCGTCAGCGTAAGTCCGGACTCCGAGTAGGCAAACCCCTCATTCCATCAGTCAACGGAGCCGTGTGCCGTCAAAATCGGGAAAGTCGCTGGCAGCAGCCGGGCCGTGCCCCTCGCCTCAATCTTGGAACGGACCAACTTCTCTCACATTAGAGTCGCCCAGACACACGAAAAAGTTGGCAAACCGGCGACCCAGAGGCGCAAAAACGGGCGCGAAATGCCCGGTTTTGGAGGTCCGGAAGGGATGTCAGAGGCTCCGGGCGACCCGATCGAGCAGGTACGCCGTCAGCGGAGCGTAGTAGCGCGGCAGCACATTGTCATCGAGGGGAACCGCCACGGCGATCTTGCCCTCGGCCTCGCCCACGAACAGCGCGGGGTCGTTGCTGTCGGCGAAGCCCACGGTCTCGACCCCGGCCTCGCCCGCGGCCCCGGCCCAGCCGTGATCGGCGATCACGAAGTCGGGCCGCTCCTCGGCGAGCATCGCCTCCATCGGCGCGGCCTCGTGGGTGTGCACGAACGTGCCCCGGTCCTCCAGCATCGCCACGCTGTCGAGGTAGCGGATCTGCCTGCGCCGGCCGAGACCGCCGACGTACGCCCAGCCCTCGGCCGGGGTGAGCAGGGTCGCGCCGCGCTCCGCGAGGAACCGCGCCACCGCGAGGTGGACGGTGAGCAGGCCGGTCGGGTGCCCGGTGGCGACCACGACCCGGGGCGCGCCGCGCCGCAGCACCTTGGCGATCCGATCGCCCATCTCCTCCACGGCGTCGATGGTCCGCTCGGGGTCGATGGTGTCGGGGCCCTCGCGGTGGCCGGGATCGGCGGTCACTCCCACCTTTTCGGACATGAGCGCCAGCACGTCGTGGTAGGACCACTCGCCCTCGAAGGTGAGCCCGAACAGGTAGTGCGGGTCGCGCAGCGCGAGCGACCGATAGTGGTCGAGGTTGTTCTCGCGGCTGGTCGCCACGTCGCCCGCGATGGCGGTCCGGACGAGGTGCTCGCGCAGCTCGGCCCGGGAGGGGGTTCGGGAGGCTCGGGAGGGTGGTGCGGTCACGACAGGTACAGCGCTCCTCGGCTCGGCATGATTCCATACTGCTCAGGGCATGGGGTCCAGGCCGTGGAAGGGGAACACCGCCTTCCTGGTGGCGATGACGGCCCGGTCGATGGCGTCGGCTGGATCGTACCCTTCCGAAATGTCGCGCCATTGCGGGTGACGCCCGTCGGTCATGGTCAGGGGCGCCAGCTCCCCGGTGCGCTCCCGCACGTACGTCCGCCAGGTCTCCGGTGTGGCGGTCGACGGCTCCACGGGCCGCCCCAGCGCCTCGGCCATCAGGTGCGTCCACGCCCGCGGCACGACCTGGACCAGCTCGTATCCCCCGCCGCCCACCGCGATCCAGCGGCCACCGGCGGTCTCGTGGGCCAGCCGGTGCAGCGCGGCGTACGCCGTGCGCTGCCCGTCCACGCTCAGCATGAGATGGGCCAGCGGGTCGAGGGCGTGGCTGTCGCAGCCCTGCTGGGTGACCAGGATCTGCGGCGCGAAGGCGTGCAGCAGCGGCGGGACCACCGCGTGGAAGGCGCGCAGCCACCCGGCGTCGCCGCACCCGGCCGGCAGCGCCACGTTGACCGCGGTGCCTGCCGCGCCGGTCTCCTGCGGGAAGCCGGTGCCGGGAAACAGCGTGCGCGGGCTCTCGTGCAGGCTGATCGTGAGCACCCGCGGATCGTCGTAGAACGCCGCCTGCACGCCGTCGCCGTGGTGCACGTCCACGTCCACGTACGCGATCCTCGTCGCGCCCTGCGACAGCAGCCACGCGATGGCGACGGCCGGGTCGTTGTAGACGCAGAAGCCGCTGGCGGCGCCGGGCATGGCGTGGTGCAGGCCGCCCGCGATGTTGACCGCGTGCTCGGCCTCGCCGGTCCACACCAACCTGGCGGCGGCCAGCGTCGCGCCGGTGACCAGGGCGGACGCCTCGTGGACGCCCACGAAGGCGGGGTTGTCCTCGGTGCCGATCCCGTAGCGCAGGTCGGGGCGGCCGTCCTTGGAGACGTTCTTGACCGCCTCGATGTAGTCGCGGTTGTGCACCAGCGCGATCTCGTCCTCGGTGGCGGGGACGCACCCGGTCGTCTCGGTGCCGTCCAGCACGCCCAGGTCGCGGGCGAGCGCCATGGTGAGCTCCACGCGCACGGGCGCGAGCGGATGGCCGGGCCCGAAGTCGTACGAAACCAGAGCGTCGTCCCAGACGACCCGCACCGCCTGACTCATGCCGCGACGCTATCGCACATGCCGTCACCGGCGTCCAGGCGGGCATCACACGCCCGCTCAGTCCGTACGCAGGGCCACGACGGGATCGAGCCGGGCGGCCCGCCGGGCGGGGGCCACACCGAAGAAGACGCCCACGGCCGCGGAGACCCCGAAGGCGAGCACGATCGACCACCAGGTGATCGACGCGGGCACCGGCGAGACCGCCTGGATCAGCAGCGCGCCGCCGACCCCGCCCAGGATGCCGATCACCCCGCCGATCGTGGTCAGCAGCACGGCCTCGATCAGGAACTGGCCGAGGATGTCGCGGCCCCGGGCGCCGAGCGCCTTGCGCAGGCCGATCTCCTTGGTGCGCTCCCTGACGCTCACCAGCATGATGTTGGACACCCCGACGCCGCCGACCAGCAGCGAGATGCCCGCGATGGCGGCCAGCACGCCGGTCAGCATGCCGAGGACCGTGCCGATCGTGCCGAGGAGCTGGGTCTGGGTGACGGCCGAGAACGTCTCGCCCGGATAGCGGGAGGCGAGGGCGGCCACGACCCGCTGCCGCAGCGGCTCGATCTCGTCCGGGCCGGAGGCGCCGATGGCGATGCCGTTGATCCTCGGCAGCCCGATCAGCCGCTGGGCGGTGGTGACCGGCAGATGCACCTCCTGGTCCCGCGCGACCCCGAACGTGGATCCGACGGTCTCGTAGACCCCGATCACCCGGAACCGCACCCCGGCGATCGTGACCTGGCGGCCGATCGGATCGACGTCCCCGAACAGCTTGGCCGCGACCTCCGAGCCGAGGATCACCACGCGCCGCCGGGTGTCCACGTCGGTCTCGGTCAGATAGCGGCCCCGGCGCAGCGGCCGGTCGAAGACGTGCGGCATGTTCTCGTCGGTGCCGGTGAGCGTGGCGAACACCTCCACGCGGCCCACCCGCACCGGCTCGCCGGAGTTCACCGCGACCGTCACCTTCGAGGGGTCGCCGACCACGCGGCGCACGTACGCGACGTCCGACAGGTCGAGGCGGCTCTGGGTGGGGGCCGCGCCGAGCCCCACCTGTCCGGGGACCACGAGGATGATGTTGCTGCCGAGCCCCGCGATCTCCTTCTCGACGGCGTTCTTGGCCCCGGTGCCGATGGCGACGAGGATCACGACCGACAGCACGCCGATGATCACGCCGAGCATGGTCAGCATGCTGCGCAGCCGGTTGACCCGCAGCGCCTCCACCGCCATCCGCAGCGCCTCGGCCGTCCTCATGACGCCGCCCTCATGTGTCGCGCTCGATCCGGCCGTCGCGTACGTGGATCTGGCGGCGGGCCCGGGCCGCGACGTCGGCGTCGTGGGTGACGAGGACGACGGCGACGCCGCCCTCGTTGAGCCGTTCGAGCAGGCCCATCACCTCCTCGCCGTTGCGGGTGTCGAGGTTGCCCGTGGGCTCGTCGGCCAGCAGCACCCGGGGATCGCCCACCAGCGCCCGGGCGATCGCCACCCGCTGCTGCTCGCCGCCGGACATCTGCGACGGCCGGTGGGTGAGCCGGTGGCCGAGCCCGACCGCCTCAAGCGCCGCCCTGGCCCGCTCCCTGCGTACGGCGCGGGGCACGCCCCGGTAGACCAGCGGCAGCGCCACGTTGTCGAGGGCGGACGTGCGGGGCAGAAGGTGGAACGACTGGAACACGAAGCCGATCGCGCGGTTGCGCAGATCGGCCAGCCGGGCGTCGTCGAGCGTCGCGACGTCCACGCCGTTCACCCGCAGCGTGCCCGAGGTCGGCCGGTCGAGGCAGCCGAGCAGGTGCATGAGCGTGGACTTGCCCGAGCCCGACGGGCCCACGATCGCCGCGAACTCCCCCTGCCCGATGCGCAGGTCCACACCGCGCAGTGCGTCGACCTGCACGCCGCCGTCCAGCCGGTAGGAGCGGGTGAGGCCGACCGCCTCGAACGCCGGCGCCCCGGCCGCCCCCGGCTCCGCCGGTGCGCCGGCGCGCTCGTCGTGGTTCACGACAGCGTCTGGCCGGGGCGTACGGCGTCGGCGCCCTTGACCACCACCCGCTCACCGGGAGACACCCCGCTGAGGATCTCCACGACCGCGTCGCCCTGCGCGCCCAGCCGGACGACCCGCCGCTCGGCTCTGCCGTCGCGCACCGCCCACACGATCGACTCCCGGCCGCTCGTCACGATCGCCGACGCGGGCACGGCCGTGGTGTTCTCCGAGCGGCGTACGGTCAGCCGCACCACGGCGCTCATCCCCGGCTTGGGCGCGGGGGCCGCGCCGCCGTCGTCGTAGGCGCCCCGGCCCAGGCGCAGCCGTACGGGATAGCTGACCCCGCCGGTCGCGCCCTCCTTGGGGGTGACCCCCACGCCCGTCACGGTGGCGATGTAGGTCGCGCCGGTCACCGCGTCGAACTCGACGTCGGCCGGGGTGCCCTCGCGCACGAGCAGCACGTCGGTCTCGTCCACGTCGGCCGACAACGTGAGCACCGACACGTCGGTCACGGTGACGATCGGGTCTCCGGCGGCCACCGGGACACCGGTGGCGATCGTCCCGCCGGAACGGCCCGCGGGTGCGGCCGCGGCCGCACCCGCCTGGCCCGCCAGACCGGCGGGCAGCTGTGAGACCAGCGCGCCGAGACCGGCCGCGCCCCCGGTGGAGGACGCCCCGCCCAGGGTGACCACGCCGCCGAACGGCGCCCTGACGACCAGGGCGTCCACGGTCTGCTCGGCCGCGCGCACGGCCGCCTTGGTCTGCGACCTCGACGCGGCCCGCAGCGACGCCATCGACGCGCTCAGCCCGCTGATCCCGGCGCTCATCTGGCCGCTGACCTGCGACAGGCTCTGGCCGATCGCCCGGGTGAGCCCGTCGAGCACCTCGCCGAGCGCCCGCCGCTGGGCCCGCTGCCGCTTCTCGGCGGTGTCGATGGCGGCCAGCAGCCGGGCCCTGGCCCCGCGGTCGCCGATCGATTTTGCCGCCTTCCTGGCCTGGGCGAACGACCGGGCGACGTGTGCGTCGAGCGAGCTCGGCAGCCGCAGGCTCGGCAGCCGTACGCTCACCGGGGCGCCGCCGCCGAAGGAGACGGGCTTGGCGGCCTGCCGGTCTGCCTCACGCGCGGCCGAGAGCTGCTGCTTCGCCTGAGGAGAGCTGATCCTGGCGAGGACCTGGCCCTTCTTCACCGTGTCGCCGTCCTGGACGTACAGGCGGGCGATCGTGCCGGACGCGGGGGCGGTCAGGGTGGCCGTCGCACGCGCGCCCACCGTCGCGGGGGCCTCGACGACCTCGCTGACGGTGGTCCTCGTGACCTCGGCCACGGCGGCCTTCTGCGGTTCGGACGACGTGCACCCGGCGGCGAGCAGGACGGCGATGAGCGGGACGACCACGCGACGACACGTCACGCGCCAATCGTAAAGCGGTGGTCATCTTCCGTCCCGGGAATGCCGGTCGTCACAGGGCAAACTGCGGCAACCGGCACAGCCGCTCGCGAACCGGACGCCGCGTCAGCCGGCGGCGAGACGGCGGCTGCGCTCGCAGGCCGCCTCGATCGCGTCGAGGAACGCGGCCCGCACCTTGTGGCGCTCCAGCTCGGCGATGGCGGAGATCGTGGTGCCTCCGGGCGACGTCACGGCCTCGCGCAGGATCACCGGGTGCTCCCCGGAGTCGCGCAGCATGATCGCTGCGCCGACGATCGACTGGGTGACCATGTCGAGGGCCGCGGCGCGCGGCATGCCCAGCAGGATCCCGGCGTCGACCATGGCCTCGACCAGGTAGAAGAAGTACGCCGGACCGCTGCCGGACAGCGCGGTGGCGGCGTCCTGCTGCGACTCGGGGATGCGCAGCACCTTCCCCACCGGGCTGAGCAGCTCCTCGGTGCGCTTCAGGTGCTCCTCGGAGGCGTGCGCCCCGGCCGAGATGACGCTCATGGCCTCGTCCACCAGGACGGGCGTGTTGGACATGACGCGGACGACCGCCACGCCGTCCGCGAGCCGCGCCTCCACGAACGCGGTCGTGATGCCGGCGGCCACCGAGATCACCAGCCGATCGGCGGCCACATACGGGGAGATCTCGGTCAGCAGCGCGTTCATGTCCTGCGGCTTGACCGCGAGGATCAGCGTGTCGGCCAGCTTGGCCGCCTCTGCGTTGCCCGCGACCCGGACGCCATAGCGCTCGCGCAGCGCCTCGGCCCGCTCGGGCCTGCGGGCCGTCGCCACGATCTCGTCGGGCCCCAGACCTGCGCGTACGAGCCCGGAGAGCAGGGCCTCGCCCATCTTTCCTGTCCCGAGAATCGCGATCATTCCTGCACCTCTTCTGGGCTTCGCCGGGATCTCCCCGCAGCTTACCGACCCTGCCGTACGGAGCCGAACGCGATGGGCCGGCCCGGAGGGTCAGTTCCAGTGGCCCGCGGCGGCGGTCTCGGCGACGTAGTCCTCGAACCGCCGGGGCGGCCTGCCGAGGGCCTGCTCCACGCCGTCGGAGGGGGCGGCGCCCTGCCCGTCGCGGATGTCCACGAGGAGACCGGTGAGCAGCCGCGCGGCCTCGGGCGGGACGCCGTTCGCGACCTGGCGTTCCACGAAGGTCTCGGGGGCGACGTCGACGTGCCGGATCGTGCGCCCCGTGGCACTGCCGATGAGATCGGCCGCCTCTCCGAAGGAGACGGCCCGCGGGCCGGTGAGGTGATAGATCCGGCCGCTGTGCCGCTCGTCGGTCAGCGCCGCCGCGGCGACCTCGGCGATGTCCTCGGCGTCCACGAACGGCGTACGCCCGTCTCCGGTGGGCAGGGCCAGGGCGCCGGCGAGGATGCCCTGCCGCCAGAACGCCTCGCTGAAGTTCTGCGCGAACCAGTCGGGCCGCAGGATGGTCCAGCCGACGCCCGAGTCGCGTACGGCCCGCTCCGCGGACTTCAGCGGGTGATCGTCACCGGCCTCGCCCACGCCGTAGGCGGACAGCAGCACCAGCCGCCGAGCTCCGGCGGCCACCGCCTCGGCGACGAGAGCGGGGACGCGCGCCCGGCGGTCCAGGCCCGGCCGCAGGTCGGGCTCGACGATGTAGACGGCGGCGGCCCCGTCGAGCGCGGGCGCCCAGGTCTCCGGCCTGCCCAGATCGAACGGGACGTCCCCGCCGGTGCGGGACGCCGTACAGGCCTGCACACCGGCGGCCTTCAGGCGCCGGACGACGCGGCGGCCGGTCTTGCCGGTGCCGCCGATTACGAGGATCTTCTCCATGCCCCAAGGAAACCGGGGAACACCGAGACGATCCATGGGAGAACGTCCCTCATTTCTTTGTCAGCGTCTAGCGTGACGGCATGGACGTGCTGAGCGACCTGCTCCATCGGGCTCACGCCAGGAACGCGCTGGTCAGGCAGTTGATCCAGCGGCCGCCATGGGCGCTGGCCTTCACCGGCGCCCCGCCTCTCACCGTGGTGGCCGCGCTCGGGGGCCACGCGTCGGTGCGGCTCGACGGCGCGGGCGTCGCCCCGATGCGCCTGGCCCCGGGTGACATCGCCCTCATCGGCGGCGCCCACCCGCACACGATCGCCGACGATCCGTCCACCCCGCCGCAGGCCGTGATCCACGGGAGCAGGAAACACGTCGTCGGCGACGGCGAGGCGGCGGCCGGGGCGCAGCGGAGTCTCGGCCCGCGCACCTACGGCGACGGCCTGCCCGGGGCCACGATCATGCTCAGGGGCGCCTGCGAACTGCGTGGTCAGGCAGGCGCCCGGCTGCTGGGCATGCTGCCGCCGCTGGCGGTCGTGCCGGCCGGGCCGAGCACCCGGGCCGCCCTGGACCTGCTCGCCGCCGAGGTCGCCCCCGACGAACCCGGCCAGGACGCCGTCCTCCACCGGCTGCTCGACCTCGTGCTCGTGCTGGCGTTGCGGGCCTGGTGCGCCGGGCCGGGGGCCGCGGCCCCCTCCTGGCACCGGGCGCTGGCCGATCCCGCCGTCGGCGAGGCGCTGCGCCTGCTGCACGAGCGTCCCGCCCGTCGGTGGACGGTCGCCGAGCTGGCCGCGGGGGTGGGCATGTCGCGCGCCGCCTTCGCCGCGCGCTTCCGGAGCATGGTGGGCGAGCCCCCGCTCGCCTACCTCACCGGCTGGCGGATGACCCTGGGAGCCGATCTGCTCAGCGACACCGACGCCACCATCGCCGCCGTGGCTCGCGAGGTCGGCTACGGGGACGCGTTCGCCTTCAGCGTGGCGTTCAAGCGCGCCCGCGGCGTCAGCCCCTCGGCCTGGCGCCGCCGGGCGCGTTGAGCCCGATTCCCGAGACGTACGGCCGACGTGCAGGGGGTCGCGCAGGGGACTCGGCCAGGGGGTTCGGCCAGGGGGTTCGGCCAGGGGGTTCGGCCAGGGGCTGCGCTCAGGAGGTCCGGCGGCGCAGCGTGGCGGCGCCGAGCAGCAGTGCCAGCACTGCCGACCCCGCCACCACGACGACGTCGCGCCAGAACTCGCCGCTCGGATCGGTGTCCGCGACCGCGTGCGCCATCGCCTCGATCGCGTACGACATGGGCAGGACGTTCGAGATCCACTCCAGCACGGTCGCCATCTGCCCGCGCGGCACGAGGATCCCGCCGAGCAGGATCTGGGGGATCATCACGATCGGCATGAACTGCACGGCCTGGAACTCCGTGCGGGCGAACGCGCTGCACAGCAGGCCGAGCGCGGTGCCGAGCAGGGCGTTGAGCAGGGCCACGAGCACCAGCGGCCACAGCGGGCCGGGCAGGTCGAGGCCCAGCCAGGTGAGGGAGACGGTCAGCGCCAGCGCCACCTGGACACACGCCGCCAGCCCGAACGCGAGGCCATAGCCGAGGAGGAGGTCGAGCCGTCCGAGCGGCATCGCCATGAGCCGCTCAAGCGTGCCCGACGTGCGCTCGCGCAGCGTCCCGATCGAGGTGATGAGGAACATCACCAGGAAGGGGAAGACGCACAGCAGAATCGGCGACCAGTGGCCGAACGCGCGCTCGTCGTCCATCACGTAGTAGAGCAGGATCATCACCAGCGTCGGCACCAGGACCATGAGCGCGACCGTCCGCCGGTCGTGGCGAAGCTGGGTCATGATCCGCCTGGCGGTGGCAAAAGTGATCGCGAAGCTCATGCCGACTCCTCGCCTTCGGCTCGGAGTGAGGTCGTGCCGGAGGCGCGCAGGGAGGTCGTGCCGGAGGCGCGCGGTGAGGCCGTGCCGGAGGCGCGCGGTGAGGCCGTGCCGGAGGCGCGCAGGAGACCGCCGCGCCGGACGCCGCGTCTGTCGATTCGCTCGCGAAGCGCGTTCATGCCGCCGCCCTCTCTTCGATCAGGCGCAGGAACGCCTCCTCCAGGTCGGTCGTACGCGTGTGGTCGCGCAGGGCGCCGGGGGTGTCGTCGGCGAGGATCTTCCCCTCACGCAGCACGATCAGCCGCTCGCACCGCGCGGCCTCGTCCATGACGTGGCTGGAGACCAGGATCGTGGTGCCGCCCTCCGCGAGGCGGTTGAAGAGCGTCCACAGCTCCTGCCGCAGCACGGGGTCGAGCCCGACCGTCGGCTCGTCGAGCACGAGCAGCTCCGGACGGCCGAGCAGGGCCACGGCGAGCCCGGCGCGGCCCAGCTGACCGCCCGAGAGCGTGGACGCGAGCTGGTGGGCGGCCCCGGAGAGCCCCACCTCCGCGAGCACCCGCTCGGGGTCGTCCTTCGGCGCGCCGAGCACGGCGGCGAAGTAGCGCAGGTTCTCCAGCACGGTCAGGTCCCGGTAGACCGCCGGGCTCTGCGTCGAGTAGCCGATCCTGCGGCGCAGGCCCGCGCTCCCGGCCGGCTCGCCGAGCACGCTCACCTCGCCGCCGGACACGACCTGGACGCCCACGATCGCCCGCATGAGCGTCGTCTTGCCGCAGCCGCTCGGCCCGAGCAGGCCGGTGACCTGCCCTCGCGGCACCTCGAAGGTCAGGCCGTGCAGGACCTCGGCCCCGCCCCTGACCACCCGCAGATCCCGTACGGCGATCGCGGGATCCGATAAATTCATCATGTGATGAATTTAAACCCGCGGCAAAGGGCCGTCAATGCGTCCATCGCGGTGACATTCCGGCCCCCGCGGCGCGCACCGACCGCGAAAAGCGATTTGTCCGAGGGTGCGCCGCATGGGTAACTTCACGCCCCATGACCCCGACTCTGCGGACCGAGCGCCTGCTGCTGGAGCCGTACGTCCCCGAAGACGAGGACGACTTCGTCACCCTGTTCCTGGACGGGCGGGTGTCGCGGTGGATGGGCGACGGTCCCGCCCCCGAGGCGGACTACCGCGCCCTGTTCGGGCGGATCTTCACGAAGGTCTACGCCCAGGAGCTGTTCGACGTCTGGGCCGTGCGCCGGGACGGCCGCTTCGCCGGGCACGCCGAGATCAAGCCGGCGAAGGTGGCGGACGGCTACGAGATCATCTACGCCCTGGCCCCCGGCATGTGGGGATTCGGCCTGGGGAGAGAACTGGCCGGGGCGATCGTCGCCTACGGCTTCGACACCCTGGGGCTCACCGAGGTGTACGCCACCGTGGCGGCGCCGAACACCGCCTCGCTGGCCGTGCTGAACGGGATCGGCTTCGAGCACGTGCGGGACGTGACCGAGGACGACGGAGGCGTCACCCACGTGCTGAGGCGCAGCCGGGCCACAGGGTGAACCGGTCGCTCCGCACAGCCGTGTATGGGACATGAGAAAGCTCTGGCTCGTGGCCCTCCTGTTCCTGGCGGTCGCCTGCGGAGGGACCTCCTCCACCTCGGCCTCACCCGAGCAGCCGGACGGCTCTCCCACCGGGACCGATGCCGATCAGGCCGTCAGCGTGCCGGCCGCGCCTGCCGCGCCGTCCGGCGCGCCGAGCGGCACCCCGTCTCCCGTGGCCCCGGCCGGGCCCACGCTGCACCCGCGCAAGGTGCCGTGGGAGAGCGCCACCCCCACCGACGACGGCAGGGCCCTCGACATCGTGTGGTGGTCCGGGGTGGAGCCCTGCAACGTGCTCGACCACGTCGAGGTGACCGAGACCGCGCGCGAGGTCACCGTCACCCTGTACGAGGGACAGGACCGGCGCTCGCCCGACGCCGTCTGCATCGCGATCGCGATCCTCAAGACCACGAAAGTGCAGCTCAAGGCCCCGCTCGGCGACCGGAAGGTCGTGGACGGCGCGAAGTAGAGAGGACAGACCGTACGAGTTCCCGGCCACGGGATGAAATCCGCGCGCTCCAGGGTTGAGCCACATAGACTCAAGACGATTGACAGACCCCTCGGCGGGGCTAGTATTTGAGTCTGACCGACTCAACTTTGACTACAAGGACGTACTCATGGCACGTGCGGTAGGTATCGACCTGGGGACGACCAACTCCGTCGTCTCGATCCTCGAGGGCGGCGAGCCCACGGTCATCGCGAACGCTCAGGGCTCGCGGACCACGCCGTCCGTGGTCGCGTTCGCGAAGAACGGCGAGGTTCTCGTCGGCGAGGTCGCCAAGCGGCAGGCGGTGACCAACGTCGACAGGACCATCCGCTCGGTCAAGCGCCACATGGGCACGAACTGGTCGATCGAGATCGACGGCAAGAAGTTCACGCCCCAGCAGATCAGCGCGTTCGTCCTGCAGAAGCTCAAGCAGGACGCCGAGGCGTACCTGGGCGAGAAGATCACCGACGCGGTGATCACCGTTCCGGCGTACTTCAACGACGCCCAGCGGCAGGCCACCAAGGAGGCCGGTCAGATCGCGGGCCTCAACGTGCTGCGCATCATCAACGAGCCCACCTCCGCGGCCCTGGCCTACGGCCTCGACAAGGAGAAGGACCAGACCATCCTGGTCTTCGACCTCGGCGGCGGCACCTTCGACGTGTCCCTGCTCGACGTCGGCCAGGAGGACGGGCACGGGTTCGTCGAGGTCAAGGCCACCAGCGGTGACAACCACCTCGGCGGCGACGACTGGGACCAGCGGGTCGTCGACGAGCTGGTGACCCGTTTCAAGAACGCGCACGGCGTCGACCTGGCCAAGGACAAGATGGCCCTCCAGCGTCTGCGCGAGGCGGCCGAGAAGGCCAAGATCGAGCTGTCGGCCCAGACCGAGACGACGATCAACCTGCCCTACATCACCGCCTCCTCCGAGGGCCCGCTGCACCTGGAGGAGAAGCTGACCCGGGCGGAGTTCCAGCGGATCACCGCCGACCTGCTCGAGCGCTGCAAGGGCCCGTTCCACCAGGTCATCAAGGACGCGGGGATCAAGGTCTCCGACATCGCCCACGTGGTCCTGGTCGGCGGTTCCACCCGCATGCCGGCCGTGTCGGAGCTGGTCAAGGAGCTGACGGGCGGCAAGGAGCCCAACAAGGGCGTGAACCCGGACGAGGTCGTCGCCATCGGCGCCGCGCTCCAGGCCGGTGTCCTCAAGGGTGAGGTCAAGGACGTCCTGCTGCTCGACGTCACCCCGCTCAGCCTGGGCATCGAGACCAAGGGCGGGATCTTCACCAAGATCATCGAGCGCAACACGACGATCCCGACCAAGCGCTCGGAGGTCTTCACCACGGCCGAGGACAACCAGCCGTCGGTGCAGATCCAGGTCTACCAGGGCGAGCGCGAGATCGCGGCGTACAACAAGAAGCTGGCCACCTTCGAGCTGACCGGCATCGCCCCGGCCCCGCGCGGCATCCCGCAGATCGAGGTCACCTTCGACATCGACGCGAACGGCATCGTGAACGTGTCGGCAAAGGACCTCGGCACGGGCAAGGAGCAGTCGATGACCATCACCGGCGGCTCGGCCCTCGGCAAGGAGGACATCGAGCGCATGATGCGCGAGGCGGAGTCCTACGCCGAGGAGGACAAGCGGCGTCGTGAGGAGGCCGAGGTCCGCAACAACGCGGACGCGCTGGCCTACCAGACGGAGAAGTTCCTCCGCGAGAACGACGAGAAGGTCCCGGCCGACGTCAAGACCGAGGTCAACGACTCGCTCGCCGAGCTGAAGAAGGCGCTGGAGGGCACCGACATCCCGGCCATCCGCACCGCCGCCGAGAAGCTCGCCACGGTCAGCCAGAAGATGGGCTCGGCCATCTACGCCCAGTCGCAGGCCGGCGCCGAGGGCGCCGCGCCCGGTGCGGACGCCGAGGGCGCCCAGGCGAAGGCCGACGAAGACGTGGTCGAGGCCGAGATCGTCGATGACGAGCGGGAGGGCGGCCGCAAGTGAGCCCGCGCGAGAACGGCTCCGAGGAGGAGCCGGTGATCCGCGACAACCGCAAGATCGACCCGGAGACCGGCAAGGCCCGCGAGTCCGCCGGGGAGGCCCCCGAGGCCGCCCCCGCGGACCAGGGCACGCAGGTGGCGGCGCCGGCCGAGGGGTCCGCGTCGGACCTGCTCGCCGAGCGCACCGCCGACCTGCAGCGGCTCCAGGCGGAGTTCAGCAACTACCGCAAGCGGGTCGAACGCGATCGGATCGCCGTCAGGGAACAGGCCGTCGCGAGCGTGCTCACCGAGCTGCTGCCGGTGCTCGACGACATCGGGCGCGCCCGCGACCACGGCGAGCTCACCGGCGGGTTCGCGAAGGTGAGCGAGTCGCTGGAGGCGGCCGTCGCCAAGCTGGGCCTGACCTCGTACGGCGCGAAGGGCGACCCCTTCGACCCGACCGTGCACGAGGCCCTGCTGCACAGCTACTCGGCGGAGGTGACCGAGGCGACGTGCGTCGAGATCCTCCAGCCGGGCTACCGGATCAACGACCGGATCCTGCGCGCCGCCCGCGTGGCCGTCGCGGAGCCGAGCGAGGAGGCCGCGGCGCCGGAGGAGACGGCGGCGGACTCCGGCGAGTCCGGCGAACCGGACGAGAACTGAAACCGCGGAGTCTCTCCCGATCGGCGAAGATCGGGAGAGACCCGCGAGGGCTGCCCGTGACGACACCCTCGGGGGCCTGCGCGGAAACACCGATTCACTCCCCTTTCGTGCGAAGGAAGCGATAGATGAGCACCAAGGACTACTTGGAAAAGGACTACTACGCCGTCCTTGGTGTGCCCAAGACCGCGAGCGCCGACGAGATCAAGAAGGCGTACCGCAAGCTCGCCCGCAAGTACCACCCCGACGCCAACCCGGGCAACAAGGAGACCGAGGAGAAGTTCAAGGAGGTCTCCGAGGCCTACGACGTGCTCTCCGACGTCAAGCGGCGCAAGGAGTACGACGAGGCGCGCACGCTGTTCGGGTCGGGCGTCGGCGGCTTCGCGGGAGCGGGGGGCCCGCGCGGCACCGGCGGCGGCTTCAACTTCGACCTCGGCGACCTGTTCGGCGGCTCGGGGTCGGGCGACCGGATCGGGGACCTGTTCGGGGGGCTGTTCAACCGGGGCGGAGCGGGCACGCGCACGACCACTGCCCGGCCACGGCGCGGCCAGGACGTCGAGTCGGAGGTGACGCTGACCTTCGGCGAGGCGGTCGACGGCAGCACCGTGTCCCTCCGGCTCACCAGTTCGGCCGCCTGCACCGCCTGCGGCGGCACGGGGGCGAAGGCGGGCACCACGCCACGGGTGTGCCCGACCTGCGAGGGAACCGGGGCGGCCAGCCGCAACCTCGGCAACTTCGCCTTCTCAGAGCCGTGCCGCGACTGCCGCGGCCGGGGCCTGGTGGTCGACGACCCCTGCCCCGTCTGCGAGGGCAGCGGGCGCGGCAAGAGCACCCGTACGATCCAGGCCCGCATCCCCGCCGGGGTCGGCGACGGCCAGCGCATCAGGATCAAGGGCAAGGGCGCGCCCGGTGAGAACGGCGGCCCGGCCGGCGATCTCTATGTGCTGGTCCACGTCAAACCGCACCCCGTGTTCGGGCGCAGCGGCGAGAACCTGACCGTCACGGTCCCCGTCACCTTCCCCGAGGCCGCGCTCGGCGCCGAGATCAAGGTGCCGACGCTCCGGGGGATGCCGGTGACCCTGCGCATCCCGGAGGGAACGCCCAACGGGCGCACGTTCCGGGTGCGCGGCCGTGGGGTCCCCCGCAAGGACGGCACGAAGGGCGACCTGCTGGTCACCGTCCAGGTCACGGTGCCCCAGCACCTCGACGACAAGGCCCGCGCGGCCCTTGAGGAGTTCAGGAACGCCACAGAGGGCCAGGACCTTCGCGAAGAGCTGATCAAGCAGGCCAGAAGCGAGTGAGCCGATGGATGCCAGGTTTTTCGACATCTCCGATGACACCCCCGTCTATGTGATCTCCGTAGCCGCCCAGCTGTCGGGGCTGCACCCGCAGACGCTGCGCCAGTACGACCGGCTCGGGCTCGTGAGCCCCGGCCGTACGGCGGGGCGGGGACGGCTGTACTCGACACGGGACATCGTGCTTCTGCGCGAGGTCCAGCGGCTCTCCCAGGAGCACGGCATCAACCTCGCCGGCATCAAGCGCATCCTCGAACTCGAAACCGAGAACATGCGCCTGCGCGAGGAGGTCACCCGGCTCAGGGGTGAGCTCACCATGCTGCGGGCACTGGTCCGCTACGAACTGCCACCGGCCTGACCGGCGAAACGAGGCATTCACATATGGACTACAAGTTCACCCAGAAGAGCCAGGAGGCCCTGTCCGCGGCCGTCCGGCGCGCCGCGGCCGACGGCAACCCCGAGGTCGCGCCCGCCCACCTGCTGACGACCCTGCTCGCGCAGAACGGCGGCATCGCCGGGTCGCTGCTGCAGGCCGTCGGAGCGGACCCGCGGCACCTGCGCGCCCAGGCCGAGGAGCTGCTCGACCGGCTGCCGAAGGCGCAGGGCTCCACGGTGAGCGCGCCGTCCAGCTCTCGTCAGCTGCTGACCGTGCTCAACACCGCGGCGCAGCGGGCCAAGCAGCTCGAAGACGAGTACGTCTCGACCGAGCACCTGCTCGTCGGGCTCGCCACCGACGGCGGGCAGGTCGCCGATCTGCTGAAGGCCGCGGGCGCCACGCCCAACGCGCTGCTGGAGGCGTTCGAGAAGGTCCGCGGGCACGCGCGGGTGACCAGCGAGACCCCGGAGGACACCTACCAGGCGCTGGAGAAGTACGGCGTCGACCTCACCGAGCGGGCGCGTTCCGGCAAGCTCGACCCGGTGATCGGCCGCGACAGCGAGATCCGCCGGGTCGTCCAGGTGCTGTCGCGCCGCACCAAGAACAACCCCGTGCTGATCGGCGAGCCCGGCGTCGGCAAGACCGCCGTGGTCGAGGGCCTCGCCCAGCGGATCGTCGCGGGCGACGTGCCCGAAAGCCTGCGCAACAAGCGCCTGGTCGCGCTCGACCTCGGCGCGATGGTCGCGGGCGCGAAATACCGCGGTGAGTTCGAGGAACGCCTCAAGGCCGTGCTCAACGAGATCAAGGAGAGCGACGGCCAGATCGTCACGTTCATCGACGAGCTGCACACGATGGTCGGCGCGGGCGCCGCCGAGGGCGCGATGGACGCCGGCAACATGCTCAAGCCCATGCTGGCCCGCGGCGAGCTGCGCATGATCGGCGCCACCACGCTCGACGAGTATCGCGAGCGCATCGAGAAGGACCCGGCGCTGGAGCGGCGGTTCCAGCAGGTCTACGTCGGCGAGCCGACGGTCGAGGACACGATCGCGATCCTGCGCGGGCTCAAGGGCCGCTACGAGGCGCACCACCAGGTGCAGATCTCCGACAGCGCCCTGGTCGCCGCCGCGACGCTGTCCGACCGCTACATCACCGCGCGGTTCCTGCCCGACAAGGCCATCGACCTGGTCGACGAGTCGATGTCGCGGCTGCGCATGGAGATCGACTCGCGGCCGGTGGAGATCGACCAGCTCCAGCGGATCGTCGACCGGCTGAAGATGGAGGAGCTCGCGCTCGCCAAGGAGACCGACGAGGCCAGCCGGCAGCGCCTGGAGAAGCTCCGCGAGGAGCTGGCCAACCGCCAGGAGGACCTCAACGCCCTGGTCAGCCGCTGGGAGCACGAGAAGGCCGGGCTCAACAAGGTCGGCGAGCTGAAAAAGCAGCTCGACGAGGCGCGCAGCGCGGCCGAGCGGGCCCAGCGCGACGGCGACTTCGAGGCGGCCTCCCGGCTCATGTACGGCGACGTGCCGCGGCTGGAGAAGGAGCTCGCCGAGGCCACCAAGGCGGCCGAGAAGGTGGAGGCCGAGGCCGAGCCGATGGTCAAGGAGGAGGTCGGGCCCGACGACATCGCCGAGGTCATCTCCTCGTGGACGGGCATCCCGGCGGGCCGGCTGCTGGAGGGCGAGACCGCCAAGCTGCTGCGCATGGAAGACGAGCTGGGCAAGCGCCTGATCGGCCAGCAGCAGGCCGTCCAGGCCGTCTCCGACGCCGTACGGCGGGCCCGGGCCGGCATCTCCGACCCCGATCGGCCGACCGGCTCGTTCCTCTTCCTCGGCCCCACGGGCGTCGGCAAGACCGAGCTGGCCAAGGCGCTCGCCGAGTTCCTGTTCGACGACGAGCGGGCCATGACCCGCATCGACATGAGCGAGTACGGCGAGAAGCACAGCGTGGCCCGGCTGGTCGGCGCGCCGCCCGGATATGTCGGCTACGAGGAGGGCGGCCAGCTCACCGAGGCCGTACGCCGCAGGCCCTACACCGTCGTGCTGCTCGACGAGGTCGAGAAGGCTCATCCCGAGGTCTTCGACATCCTGCTGCAGGTGCTCGACGACGGCCGGCTCACCGACGGGCAGGGCCGTACGGTCGACTTCCGCAACACGATCCTGATCCTCACCTCGAACATCGGCTCGCAGTTCCTCGTGGACCCCACGATGGAGAGCGCGGCCAAGCGCGAGGCGGTGATGAACGCGGTGCGGGGGTCGTTCAAGCCCGAGTTCCTCAACCGGCTCGACGACATCATCGTGTTCGACGCGCTCGGCACCGAGGAGCTGTCGCAGATCGTGGACCTGCAGGTCGCCCGGCTCGCCCGGCGCCTGTCCGACCGGCGGCTGACGCTGACCGTCACCCCCGCCGCCCGTGACTGGCTCGCGTTGACCGGCTACGACCCGTTGTACGGCGCGCGCCCGCTGCGCCGCCTGATCCAGACGGCCATCGGCGACAAGCTCGCCAAGGAGCTGCTGTCGGGGGCCATCCGGGACGGCGACGAGGTAATCGTCGACTTTGACGAGGCAGGGGACACGTTGACGATCCGGCCCTCTCGGTAAGGTCTTTCCCACCATTGAGGCAAGCGCGCCCCGCCCTATCCCCTCGCTGCTACGTTCGGCGTTCGTCGGACTACCGTACGCGATCAGGGGGACGTGGATGTCCAGGACATCACGAAGTATTCGAGGACGGTGCGTCGCACTCGCGGCGGTCACCGCCGGAGTGAGCTGGTTCGCCGGGGGCCCGGCGATGGCGAAGGACGGCGCGCTCGCCGACGCCTGCCGGGCCCAGGCCCACAACATGACGGCACGCGGCGTCACCGGCCATGACGTCACCGGCCGCGACCTCACGAGCGGGCTGACCAGCCTTCCGGCGGCGGGCGTGCTGAGCATCGCCGACGCGGCCGGGGCGGCGGCAGGGCAGGGACACAACTCGCTCCCCACCGGCTCCGCCACGGTCGCCCGCACCCTCCCGGCGCCCGCGGCGCTGCCGGCCGTGCCCGGCCCCCGTACGCTGCCGAACACGGCAACCGGCGCCACGGCGGCACTGCCCGCACCGGCGAGCGCCACGAAGACGCTTCCCACCGACGCCACCACCCTCTCGGCGCCCGCGAAGGCGGTCACCGCACCGGTGCACGGCGCCGCGGCCGGCGCAGCGGCCGTCGCCGACCGCCGCGCGGCCGCCGTGCCAGCGACCGACGCCAATAGCCTGTTCCCGGTCAGGAGCGCCGTGCCCCTCCTCGCCACCGCCCCCGCCAAGCCCAGCGCCGCGAACGGCTGCGCGCAGCAGGCGCTGCGGACCGCGCCGGCCGCCCGGGAGCGGGAGCACCCCGTCGCGCAGGGGCACCCGAAGAAGAGCCACCGCAATCCCAAGCCGCAGGACCAGCAGGCGGGCGCGAACTCCCGCGGCTCGGCGCCCCAGCAGCCGGGAACACAGCAGCCGGGCACGCAGAAGCCCGGGTCCCAGCAGGCCGGAGCGCAGAAGGCCGGAGCGCAGAAGCCGGGTCAGCGGCCGGAGGGGCGCAACCAGGGCAACCAGGGCGCTCTCGCACCCCAGGGCGTGTCCCACAGCACCAGCTCGCAGAGCGGCGCCTCGAGCCAGGAGCAGATCACCAAGACCTTCCCGGTGAAGGACCGCCGCCACCGCAAGGCGCACCACCCCCGCAAGCAGCCGGGCGCCGCCGCTCCCGCCCAGGCCGCCAACCAGGCGGGTCAGGCCGGGCGGCCCATGCCCGGCACGCGCAACACCGCCCTGGCCGAGGGCGAGCGCGTCAAGAAGGCCAAGGACAAGCGTCAGCGCGACGACGCCGCGCGCGGACGGGGGCCCGCCGTGGGCGTGGCGCCCGACCTGGCGGACGGCCGGCACGTGCCGCGGCTGCGTCCGCGCGAGTACCCCAGGGCGGCGTCGCACCAGCCGAACGGTGACATCACCGCCCCGGCCGCCCTCGCCAAGGTGACGGGCACGAACGCGGTGACCGACTTCGCCGCCACGACCGGCAAGAAGCTCCTGCCGTAGCCCTCGCCGTACGACGCTTAAGGACGGCGGCCTCGCGGCAGCGCAACCCTCGTCCGCGCGACCCACGTCCGCGCGACCGAAGACCGCGCGACCGAAGACCGCGCAAGCGCGGACACTGAAACGAAAACACCAGAACGAAGACGCTGCGACCGCAGACGCCGTGACCAAGGGGCCGTGACGCACGGCCCCTTTTCACATGCCTGCTGCACTTTTCCCATGCCTGCTGCACGAGCCCGACTACACGTGGCCCGGCTACACATGGCCCGGCTACACATGGCCCGGCTTCACGTGGCCCGGCTTCACGTGGCCCGACTGCACATGCCCCCCACCTGGACATGCACCCCACCTGGACATGCCCCGACCTCGCCTGCCCTCCACTGCGCACGTCCCGGTCGCGCATGCCCCGCCCGGCTTCACCTGGCCGGCTGCACATGCCTCCACCTGCACAAGGCCCCACTTGGACACGCCCTCCGCGTACCCTCCCGAAACCGATCCACAGGTCCTGAGCATTGCTCGCACATGGCCCCCAACTGGACATGGCTGAGTGTGCATGCGCCGCGCCGGCTGCCGTTCGTCACCGCCGGCGGCCCGCAGCGATGGCCGGGGCGCCGGAAGGGCTCAGCGGGAGACGTCGAGAAGGGCGTCGAGGTCGTCCTCGGGCAGGCCGAGATCGACCCGGATGCGATAGCGGGTGCGCAGCAGCGAGTCGCGGATGCCCGACCCCGTCGCGCCGCACGCGCGGATGCCGTCGGTGGCCCACCCGTGCGCCGCGTCGAGATCGCCGTACGCCATGAGCGTCTCGGCGATGGTCAGCGCGGTGGCCGGGTTCCAGTCCCCCGACCTGACGGCGGCGATCACCGCCCTGGCCTCCTCGGGCCGGTCGAGCTCGAACAGTGTGTCGGCGATTCCCGCCCGCGGGTCCACCGGCACCTCCCCGCCGTCCTCCAGAGCGCTCTGGTAGCGGTCGAGGGCGGTGGCGAGCTGACCGGCCGAGCGCCACTCCTCCGCGGCGAGCACAAGGATCGCCGCTCTGGACATCTCTCCCGACTCGTACCCCTGGGCCAGCGCGTCGAGGCGGCGGGCGAGGGCACCGTGGTCATCGAGCAGCAGAGCCTGTTCGAGCAGTCGGTCCACCTGCTCATTTGTCACATGTGCCACAGAGCCGAGGCTACCGATCCCGGCCTGTTTTCGCAGGACAACACCAGGCATTGCCGAAGCAACGATTAGTACACGTTTGACTACTATCCGCTTTTCCTGGCAGATAGTCGGGCATATCGCTCCATGCCTGTGCCAACCGAAGCTCGGCGAGGAGCGTTACAGCATGTCCAAGCGGGTGATATTGACTCTCGCCTCCACAACGGTGCTCGCCGCCCTGGTTCCGGGTTTCGCCGGCTTCGTCACGGCCCAGTACGAGGCGCTCGACCAGGCCCGCGCCGAACTGGCCCGGCTGCAGGCGAAGCTGCAGATGATGGAGCTGAGAGTCGAGCCGGCGGCGAGCCTGCGATGCCGCGACGACGCGGCCGGGAAGAAACAGCCGCGCCTGGCGGACGAGGACGACACGCGGCAGCTGTCGATACCGCCGCGCACCCGCACCAGGTCGTGGCAGAACACCGCCTACGTCCAGGGCACCGGGCCGGGGCTGTGGCCCTCGATCGGCGTCCCCCACGCCATACCCGGCCCGCATGCGCCGGACGGCCCGCACGCGCCCGACGGTCCCCACGGGCCGGACGGTCCCCACGCGCCGGATGGTCCGCACCGCCCCCACGAGTGACCCGCTCCGCCCGCCTGATGCTCCCACCATGGTCACCGAGGCGAAAGGAGCGCGCAATGACCCACCCGGCGCAGTGACCGAACCGGCCGGGGCCCCTGGACACCCCGCTTGGGCGTCAGCCGCGCCGTGAGACGGCGGAGGCGAGCTGGCGGGACAGATAACCGCGGACGAGCTGTTTGGCCTCGGCCACGATTCCGGGGTCGCCGTGCGGGTCGTGCCGGAAGGCGAGCTTCAGCACCGCGTCCCCGGCCTCGACGGCGACGAGAATGGCACGATCCAAATCCTCGCTGTCTGCCAGTCCGAATTCGGCGAACAACAACGCGCGCAGCCGTCCGGCGATCACGGTGTTGTTGTCGGACACGGAGTCGAGAAGATCAAGGTCGAAGACCTCGCCGAAGTGCAGCGAGCGGAACCCCGGCACGCTGCGGTGCATCTCGACGTACTCGTCGATGATGGCGTCGACGGCGTCCCACCAGCCGGTGTAGTCCTCCATCATGAAGCGACGCCCGACCCGCGCGACGAACAGCTCGACGTTGCGCCGCGTCAGGGCCTGGCTGAGCGCCCGCTTGTCCGGGAAGAACTGGTAGACCGAGCCGATCGCCACTCCGGCACGCTCGGCCACCCGGGTGGTCGTCAGCGCGTCATACCCTCCCTCGTCGAGCAGCTCGGCGCACGCGTCGAGCATCCGCTCGACGCGGCGGGCGCTGCGACGCTGCGACGGACGCCGCCGCAACGGCTCACCGGGACGCGACGCGCCCGGCGACATCCCCTCACCACCCCCACGGCCCCGTTTTTCGGCGGCACCACAGGTCTCAACGGCAGCACACTGCTCGACGGCCAAAGCGGGGCCGCCTGCTTCCCTCACGTACCGGCTGGACACTCACTCATCTTGCCTGTTTCACGCGCCGTGGTCAGCGCTTACCGACCAGTCGTCTGATTTGCGGCAAGAATTCTGTAGCCCTGCCGTCAGGAGTCCACGGGTGCGGCCGACAGGCCGGTGCAGCCGCGCAGCGCGCGGTACGCGCCGAGCGCCTGCTGCCTGGCACCGCCCGTCACGGGAATCGGCACGCCGCCGTTGATCCGGGCGGGGGTCCACTGGTCCTTGAGCACCTTCCTGCCGTTGATCGTCAAGGTGAGCACCCCGGTCGTCCCGGTCTCCGGGCCCCAGTTGTAGAAGGCGAAGTTGCCCAGGCCGTAGTGCACGTACGAGCGGCCGGAGTAACCGCCGCCCAGCAGGATGTGCGCGTGGCTGCCGACGATCACGTCGGCCCCCGCCGCGACCAGCTTGTCCGCCAGGCTGCGCTGCACCGGCGTCGGGCACTTGACCAGCTCGGCGCCCCAGTGCAGGAACACGATGACGGTGTCGGAGTTCTTGCGGGCCTGCCGTACGGCACGCAGCAGGCGGGGCTCGTTCTTCGCCGACGCGAGCCCGGCCTTGTCGCCGGAGGCGGTCCACGACTGGATGAACTGAGCGTCGATCACCTGGGTCGCGCCGATGATCGACACCCGGTTGCCGTTGACCGTCCTGCGGTAGGGCCGGTATGCCTCGGTCTCGTTCGCGCCGATGCCGATGACGGGGAACCTCGAGGACCTGATCGCGGCGAGGGTGTCCCGCAGGCCGCTCTCCATGTAGTCCATGCCGTGGTTGTTGGCCATCGTGACGACGTCCACCCCGGCGGCCTTGAGCGCCGTGAACGCCGTGGCCGGGGCGCGGAAGGTGAACTGCTTGCCCGGCGCGGGCGTGCCGGCGGTGGTGATGGCCGTCTCGAGGTTGAGCGCGGTGAGGTTGGACCTGCGCAGCACGGCGGCGATCGGGCCGAGCGCCGTACGCGGGTCGGCGTTGAGCCGGTTGCGCAGGACGCCCTCGAAGTGCACGTCGCCCGCGAAGGAGATCGTGAAGGGGCGCCGCTGCGGCTTGGGAGACGGCGGCGGCGTCGCCGTCTTGACCTCCAGTGGTGACGCGCCGGGGACGGGCTCGCTCTCCGCCGGGCTGCACCCCGCGACGAGGAGGGGGGCCGCGAGGAGGGCGAGCAGGGACAGGGCGAGGGGCTGACGTCTCACGGCACCCGAGCATGCCATCTTCCACCCTCATCCGGGAGCCTGTGGGAGATCCACGGGCAAATAACTGGGAGAGTTCCTTTACTTGAACCATTCAAGTGTGCTGATAACGTGGGGGTGTGGACGACGCCGGGCGCCTTCGCCAGGCCGGACTTCGGGTGACCGCGGCCCGGCTCGCGATCCTGCAGACCGTGAGCGGGGGCGACCACCTCGACGTGGAAGCCATCCATCGCGGTGTCTGCGACCGGGTCGGGCAGGTGTCCCTGCAAGCCGTCTACGACTCGCTGAACGCGTTGCACTGCGGCGGGCTGCTGCGCCGCATCGAGCCCGCGGGCAGCCCGACGCGGTACGAGACGCGGGTGGGAGACAACCACCACCATCTCGTCTGCCGCAACTGCGGACGAGTCGCGGACGTCGACTGCGCGGTGGGGCACGCGCCCTGCCTGGAGCCGGCCTCGAACGCCGGCTATCTGGTGGACGAGGCGGACGTCATCTACTGGGGCCTGTGCCCGGCGTGCCGGACGGAGACCGGCAGCGCCCCGCCCTGCCCCTCCCGCGACTGAGCACCCAGCCCTGAACACCCGAGCACCCGAGCACCTGAACACCCGAGCACCCGAGCACCCGAGCACCTGAACATCCGAGCAGCGGGAACCGAGCGCAGCGCGCCCGCTTTCCGTCGCTTGTCCGCACATGGATCCAAAGAGTGACCCCCGGAGGACAGCCGCATGACCGACAGGCACATCACCACCACCGACGCCGGGGTCCCCGCTCCCAGCGACGAGTTCTCGCTGTCCGTCGGTCCCAACGGCCCGCTGCTGCTGCAGGACCACTACCTGATCCAGAAGATGGCCCACTTCAACCGGGAGCGGGTCCCCGAGCGCGTGGTGCACGCCAAGGGCGGCGGCGCGTACGGCGTGCTGCGGATCACGGAGGACGTCAGCCAGTACACCAAGGCCTCGCTGTTCCGGAAGGGCAAGGAGACCGAGCTCTTCCTGCGCTTCTCGACCGTCGCCGGCGAACTGGGCAGCGCCGACACCGTGCGCGACCCCCGCGGCTTCGCGATCAAGTTCTACACGGACGACGGCAACTACGACATCGTCGGCAACAACACGCCGATCTTCTTCATCCGCGACCCCTCGAAGTTCTCCGACTTCATCCACTCGCAGAAGCGCCGCGCCGACACCCACACGCGCGACAACAACATGCAGTGGGACTTCTGGACGCTGTCGCCCGAGTCGGCCCACCAGGTGTCGTTCCTCATGACCGACCGCGGCACCCCGCGCAACTGGCGGCACATGCACGGCTTCGGGTCGCACACCTTCCTCTGGTACAACGCCGCGGGCGAGAAGTTCTGGGTGAAGTATCACTTCAAGACCGAGCAGGGCATCGAGAACCTCACCGACGCCGAGGCCAGGGCGCTGGTGGCGGAGGACCCGGACTTCCACCTCCGCGACCTGCACACCGCCATCAGGAACGGCGACCACCCGGCGTGGACGGTCAACGTCCAGATCATGCCGTTCGAGGACGCCGCGGACTACCGGTTCAACCCGTTCGACCTCACCAAGGTCTGGCCGCACTCCGACTATCCGGAGATCACCATCGGCCGGTTCGTGCTGAACCGCAACCCGGAGAACTACTTCGCCGAGGTCGAGCAGGCGGGCTTCGAGCCGGCGAACCTGGTGCCGGGCGTCGGTCCCTCCCCGGACAGGATGCTCCAGGGCAGGCTGTTCTCCTACCCGGACGCCCACCGCTACCGCATCGGGCCGAACTACCTGCAGCTTCCGGTCAACGCGCCGAAGGCGCCCGTGCACAGCTACAACCGCGACGGTCACATGCGCTACCGCAACCCGGGCGACCCGGTCTACGCGCCGAACAGCGTCAACGGCCCCGCCGCCGACCCGTCGCTCTACGAGGGCGAGAACTACCACGTCGCCGGTGAGATCATCCGGAGCGCCCAGGTCAGGCACCGCGAGGACGACGACTACGTGCAGCCCCGCGCGCTGTGGGAGAACGTGCTCTCGGACGTCGACCGCGACCACATGGTGAGCAACATCGTCGGCCACGCCTCGGCTCCCGAGGTCACCGCCGACATGAAGAAGCGCGTCGCCGACTACTGGACCAATGTCCACAAGGACCTCGGCCAGCGCGTCGCGCAGGGGCTCGGCGTCGCCTGACCCCCTTCCCCTCACGTACGGCTCGCGCCCTTTCCGGGCGCGGGCCGTACGCGCGTCCACGACCGGCCGGCGTCGTTCGAAAAGCGGACGTCGTTCGAAGAGCCGACGTCGCACGGAAAGCCGGCGTCACCGAAAGGCCGAAGTCGCCGGGAAGCCGAGGCCGCCGGGAAGCCGGGGGCCGCAGAAAGGCCGAACTCGTTTAAAGGTCGAACTCGCCGTCTTTCACGCCGCCGATGAACGCGTCCCATTCCGCGGGGGTGAACACGAGAGCGGGGCCGTCCTGGTTCTTGCTGTCGCGCACACCCACGTGGCCGTCGGGCAGCACGGCCACTTCCACACAGGCGCAGTTGTTCGCGCTCCGGCTGCTCTTCCACCAGACGGCGCCGGACAGGTCAATCGAGTTCATGGACAATGTTTCTCTCCCCCCGGAAATCACGCGCAGGTTCCCGGGGCGGTCTAGAGCTGGCTAACGCCAGTGACGGACAGTTTTCTCCAAGAACCGGCGGGAGTCGTCCACGTCGAGCGCCTTCGTCTCCAGGTAGTCGAACGCCACCTCGTACCGGTAGACGATCGCCTCGTCCTCGACCAGACGGCCGCCCAGGAGCGCCTCCAGGTACACGACGTCGTGGAAGTCGGGCACCTTGAGGTGACTGAACGCCCCGGTGTTGATCGGGTGGTCCGCGTCGAGCGGCAGGATCCGCAACTCGACGTTCGGCAGCTCGGACACCTCGATCAACCGTCTGAGCTGTTCCCGCATCACCTCGTGGTCGCCGAACCGGCGCAGCAGGACCGACTCTTCCAGAACGGCCGAGATGGCCAGCGGGCTCTCCGCCCTGAGAACCGCCTGCTGGCGCGCCATCCGGACCTCGATCCGGCTGCGGACGCCGCCCGGCAGCTCAAGGGTGCTTCGTTGTCCGCTCTCCATCATGGCCCGGACGTATGCCTCTGTCTGGAACAGACCCGGCACTACCTGGGGTTCCCAGTCGCGTGCCGCCGTGGCTTCGGCCTCCAGGCCCAGGAACGTCGTGTATTCCTTGGGCAGGGAGTCGCGGTAATCCTCCCACCAGCCCTTCCGGGTCGCGTCCCGGTGCAGGGCGAGCAGCTCTTGGCGTTGGCGGGAATCTACCATGTAGATCACCAGAAGTGCCTCAACATCGCTCGTGCGAGGCGAGGTGCGCGCCGTCTCGATTCTGCTGATCTTCGCCGCCGACCAGCCGAGCCGGGCGGCCACCTGGTCGCCCGTCAGATCGGCGCGCTCGCGTAAGCGGCGCAGTTCCTGCCCCAGCCGACGGCGGCGGACGGTGGGACTGCCGTGCTCGGGCACCCCTGCCGACCTCCTTCATCCGGTGAATCCGGTGGTTGCGGTGGACGCACGGATGGTGGGCGCGCCCTGGCGGATCGGGCGCGCGGGTGAGGGGCGCCCTGTCCTGAGATTACCGCGCCCGCTCGTGCAACTTGCATCGCAATTTGCAGCGCATCGACACAAGATTCTTGCGGATTTCTTTTCGTCAAGTATTGCAGCGCATTGCGTCCTGAGTCACGATCGATGCGGGAAGGGTCTTCCGGCGTGTGGGGGCGCCGGCGGTCGCCGGCGAAATACTCCGAGGCCCGATTCCCCATCCGGGGCACGCGCCCGGCGAGGGGCGCCGACCGCTCCGGATGCGTGTGACAACGGGGAGGCATCCGGGCCAGCGGGATTTCGAAATTCGACCGGCAATCACCGGCGCTCGCCGCGCACGAGCGGCGAGCCGGCGAACAACGAACGAGCCGTTCCGAGGGTGGGACGCGCTCTCCCTACGACGAATTGAGGACGACGAGATCTCTATTTGGCACCCCTCCGGAAGGAGTCCCTTGGTGAATCCCGGTGCCGCCTGGTTATCACTGATCAAAAGCCGGATGACGATGGCAGACCTGGCGCTGTGCGCCGATCAGGACAGGTGGGCGCGTGAACTGAAATGGACCGTGAGCCGCACCGGCTTCGGCGCACGCCACTACCGCGACCCCCGCTTCGACCTCGTACGCGAGCTGGAGGAGGTCGGCCGCCTCTTCACCGTCTGACGCCCTCCGACGCGCCGCACCGGGCCCGCGCCGCGAAGACGGCGCGGAGGGACGCGGCCCGACGGCCCTGACGGCGTGGAGGGACGCGAGGACAGACGCGGCCCGACGGCGCGCGGCGCCGGGTCGGGGACGAACTGATCGTGACCGGTTAGGCTTGCACGGGTGACGACCGCGCTCATCCACGAACGGCTCCAGTCCCAGCTCGCCTTCCACATGGAGATCGACAAGCTGAAGCGCGTCATCCGCCGCAACTCGCTGATCGACGGCTCGCGCCGGGAGAACGACGCCGAGCACTCCTGGCATCTGGCCATGATGGCGATGACGCTGGCCGAGCACGCGCCCCCGGGCACCGACATGTCCAAGGTGGTCGCGATGCTGCTCGTCCACGACCTCGTGGAGATCGACGCCGGTGACACCTTCATCTACGACCCCGTCGCGGTCGAGGCGCAGGCCGCCCTCGAACGCGCGGCGGCCGACCGGATCTTCGGGCTGCTGCCGGACGACCAGGGGGCGCGGCTGCGCACCCTGTGGGACGAGTTCGAGGAGCGGCGCACGCCGGAGGCGAGGTTCGCCCGGGCGCTCGACCGGCTCGCGCCGATCATCGCCAACCACCACAACGAGGGCGGCACCTGGCCGCTCTACAAGGTGACGGCCACGCAGGTCATGGAGAAGGTGCGGCTCATCGAGGAGGGGTCGCCCACGCTCGGCGAGTACGCCGCGGAGCTGGTCGCCGGCTCGGTCGCCCGGGGTCATCTGGCGCCCTGACGTCGACGACGTCAGCCCGAAACTCGTACATACCGTCCCATGCCTGTTCCATGTTCACACCTGTGACGCGGGGGTACGTGATCCCGTGTTAGGGGGCGAAACATGGAAGAGACGACCAGGCCGCGTGCGGGCCGTACGGCACGGAGGGTCCCCTCGGCGGAGCTCCTCGACGGGCTCGAGCGGGCCACCGCGCTCGACCGGCCGATCACCGTCATATCCAAGAAGGTCCGCCGCAGACTAGGCCCGGGCAAGCTCAGGGACGTCCTGCACGGCGTGCCCATGGGCCACCCGCTGCACCCGGCGCTCGCGGTGACGACCTTCGGCTGCTGGCTGTCGGCGAGCCTGGTGGACATGACCAAAACCGGCTCGCGTGCGGCGCGGACGCTGATCCTGGCGGGGCTGGGCAGCGCCGTTCCCACGGTGGCGGCCGGCCTCACCGACTGGTCCACCCTCCACCGCGAACAGCAGCGCGTGGGCCTGGTGCACGCCATGACCAACGCCGCCGCGGCGCTCTGCTACACCGGCTCTCTCTTCTTACGGGTGACGGGACGCGAACGCGCCGGGCGCATGCTGGGGTACGCGGGACTCGCGGCGGCCTCCGCGGGCGCCCACCTCGGCAGCCACATGTCCTATCGCCAGGCGGCCGGGGCCAACCACGCGGAGTCGGTCGGCCACCTCATGCCGCTCGGCTGGCACGACCTGTGCGTGCTCAAGGACCTGCCCAACGGGCGGCCGGTGCGGCGGCGGCTCGGCTACATCGATCTTTTCGTCCTGCGTCTCGGCGACGACGTGAGCGTGCTCGCGGACAACTGCTCCCATCTCGCCGGTCCGCTCCACCAGGGCCGGGTGGCCATGGAGGAGGGCCAGGCCTGCATCGTCTGCCCATGGCACGGCAGCGCCTTCCGCATCTCCGACGGCCGGGTCATGCACGGCCCCGCCACGTCGCGCCAGCCGGCCTTCCAGACGCGGCTGCGGCAGGACGGCGTCGTCCAGGTCCGTCCCGCGGAGTGACCACCTGCGACCCGTCCGTGCCCGCCCGGGCCCGGGTCAGCCGGTGTCCGGGCCGCGGTCGTCGGCGGGATGCTCGACCAGAGCGAGCACCCGGTTGGACATGAACCTCGCGGTGCGAACGGGTGTGCCCGCCCGCGTGACCTCGGTGACCTCGACCACTCCCCGGCCCGTCGTGATCTCGATCCGGCGGCCCGCCCTGGTCGCGACCACCTCGTAGGTGCGCGGGGTGCCCCCCGCATCGATGACGATCTCCACCCGGTCGCCCTTCACAAGGGCAGACATACCCTTTCAGGACACCAGCTTCACAATCGCCACGATTCCGACGACAACAATGAAGCCCCGCAGCAAGGGTGCGGGCAGCCTGCGGCCCACGCGGGCCCCGAGGAAGCCGCCGGCGGCCGAGCCCAGCGCCACCAGCAGCACGGCGATCCAGTCCACCGGCGCGACGAACGCGAACAGCACCGCGGCCGTGGCGTTGACCAGCAGCGACAGCAGGTTCTTCGCCGCGTTCACCCGTTGCAGGTCCTCGTCGAGGAAGCTGCCCAGCAGGCCGATCAGCACGATGCCCTGGGCGGCGCCGAAGTAGCCGCCGTACATGCCCGCGCCCAGCACGCCCAGCCACAGCCACGGCCCGCCGTGGGGGTGCGGCCTGCGCCGTACGGCCAGCCACTCGTTGATCCTCGGCTGGAACACCACCAGGAGGCAGGCGATCGCGATGAGCACCGGGACGATGACCTTGAACGCCTCGGCGGGCAGGACCAGGAGCAGCACGCCACCGGCGAGCGAGCCGATCACCGACGCGACGCCGAGCCGGAGCAGCCGCTCACGCTGGCCCTTGAGCTCGGCGCGGTAGCCGAGCACCCCGGTCACGCCGCCGGGGACTAGCCCGACGTTGTTGGAGACGTTCGCGACGATCGGCGGAAAACCGACGGCCAGCATCGTCGGGAACGTGATGAGCGAACCCGATCCCACGACGGCGTTGATCGCCCCGGCCCCGATTCCGGCCGCGAAGACCGCGGCCGCCTCCCACGGCGTCACTCGCACCTCTCCCTGCTTACCTGCCTCGCTTCGCTCGGCGGTTCGGGGCGCTTCCAGGCCGTGGGGTCGTGCCGGAGGCGCGCGATCAACACTTCCCTCGTCGCGCTTGATCGCTTCGCTCCCGCGCGCTCCTCAGTCCAGAACACGGCGCGCCCCTCCCTCGAACGGCTATCCGCCAAGGGTAGGCCGGGGGCTCCGCCAGGACGTCAGAGGGGACGGGCGAACCAGCGGCCCTCCTGGCCGCGGTCGAGGTGCAGCGGCACGCCGAAGGTCGCCGACAGGTTCTCCGCCGTCATCACCGCGTCGATCGGCCCCTGGTCGACGACCGAGCCGTGCCGCAGCAGCAGCACGTGGGTGAACCCGGCCGGGATCTCCTCGACATGGTGGGTGACCAGCACCATCGTGGGCGACTTCGGGTCGCGCGCCAGCGCGCCGAGACGGCGTACGAGGTCCTCGCGGCCCGCGACGTCGAGCCCGGCGGCGGGCTCGTCGAGCAGCAGCAGCTCGGGGTCGGGCATGAGCGCCCGGGCGATCTGCACCCGCTTGCGCTCGCCCTCCGACAGCGTGCCGAAGCGCCGCCTGATCAGGTGGGCGCAGCCGAGCTGGTCGATGAGCTCGACGGCCCGGGTGACGTCGTGGGAGTCGTACTCCTCCGTCCACCGGCCCAGGATCGCGTACGACGCGGTGAGCACGAGGTCGATGACCTTCTCGTCCGGAGGGATGCGCTCCGACAGGGCCGCGCTGGCCAAACCGATCCGGGGCCGCAGGTCGAACACGTCCGTCTGGCCGAGCCGCTCGCCGAGGATCTCCACCGAGCCCTCGGACGGGAACAGCAGCGATGCGGCCACCTGGAGCAGCGTCGTCTTCCCCGCGCCGTTCGGCCCGATCACCACCCAGCGCTCGTCTTCCCTGACGCTCCAGTCGATGCCGCGCAGCAGGGCCGCGCCGTCCCTGCGGACGGCCACGTCCTGAAGCTGAAGCACCTGACCGCCCATGTGGCCCCCTCCCGTGGTTCTCTGAGATAAAACTATGGCAGTCCGACCACATATCGTGGATCGGGTGCGCATCGATTCACCGATCTCCGCCACGCTCGTCGCCTGGGGCAACGCCTGGCTCGGCGGACACGTGAGCCTGGAGCACGCCCTCGACCGCGTCGAGCGCGAGGCCGGGCCTCAGGTGGTGGCGGCGGATGACGTCGAGACCCCCCTGCTCGCCTACCTCGTCGATCAGCGGATCGAGGGGCTCGGCGCGTTCCGGCTGGCCCTGCCGGTGCCCGGCGACCCGCTCGGGCTCACCGGCCCGCCCGCCTTCAACGGCGCCGCGATCGACGCGGGCCAGGCCGCCGTGGCCGTGCTGTCCGGCCGCTGCCTGGGTCTCGTGCCGTCCGCCGACCGGCGCGGCTCCTCGTACTCCGGAATCCGCTGGACCGTGACCGAGGCGTCGGCGGTCCCGCCCGACGTGCCGTCGCTGGCCGAGGCGGAGCAGGCGCTGCGGACCGCCATGATGGCCGCCACCGAGGCGCTGCTGGGCGTGGGCGGCCCGGCGCAGGGCTTCCCTGCGGCCGACGCGCTCGACCGCGCGGGCGAGGCCCTGGCTCCCGGCTACCCCGGCAGGGCGCACCGGGTCGGCGCCCTCGCCGCCCGGCTGTCGGTGGCGCTCCGTCTCGCCGACGAGCGAGGGCTCACGTCCGGGCAGGTCGCCGTGCGCGGGCAGGCCCTGCGCGACCTCGACCGCGCCGTACGGCGGGCCAGGGTGGCCGCACACAACGCCATCGTGGAGTCCCAGGTCTGAAGCCGCACTCAGGCCAGGCCGTGGCGTACGGCGTAGAGCGCGGCCTGGGTGCGGTCCTGCACGCCGAGCTTCATGAGCACGTTGGAGACGTGCGTCTTCACGGTCTTCTCGGCCACCACGAGCTCGCGGGCGATCTCGCGGTTCGAGCGGCCGGCGGCGAGCAGCCGCAGCACCTCGCGTTCGCGGTCGGTCAGCGCGGCCCCCGCGTCGGCCTGCTCCCGGTCCGCCGGTCCCGCCAGCATCGCCTCGGCGGCCTCGGGCGCGAGCAGGACCTGCCCGCCGTGCACGGCCCGGATCGCCTGCACGAGGGCGGCGGGATCCACGTCCTTGTAGAGAAAGCCCGCCGCGCCCGCCCGCATGGCCGGGGCCACGTCGCCGCGGTCGCTGACCGAGGTGAGGACGATCACCCGGACGTCCCGTCCGGACAGCTCCGCGAGCGCGCCGAGGCCGTCGAGCACCGGCATCTTCAGGTCGAGCAGCAGCACGTCGGGGGCGAGCGCGCCGGTCATCTCGACCGCCTCGGCGCCGTCCGCCGCCTCTCCCACGACGCTGATGTCCTCCTGGATTTCCAGGAACGTACGCAGGCCCTGCCGCACGACGGGGTGGTCGTCGGCGATGAGCACGCGGATCACGCGGGCACCTCCAGTCGTACGGTCGTGCCGCGGCCGGGCGCGGAGGAGACCGTCAGCGTGCCGCCGACGGCCTGGGCCCGGTCGCTCATCGACGGCAGCCCCAGGCCGTGCACTCCCGCCCCGTTTGGTCCGGTGCTGTCGAAGCCCACGCCGTCGTCGGTCACCTCCAGCACCAGCGTGGCCTCCCGGTGCGAGAGCCGTACGTCGATGCGGGCGGCCCTGGCGTGCCGTACGGCGTTGTGCAGCGCCTCCTGGGCGACCCGGAGCACGGCGACCTCGATCTCGGGCGCCAGGTCGCGGTCGTCCGGCGACTCGCCCTCGGCCGAGAACGCGACCGTCATGGGGTGCAGGCGGTCGAGGAGGGCCGCCAGCTTGCGCACGCTCTCCACCAGCCCGTGCCGGTCGAGCTCGGCCGGGCGCAGCTCCACGATCATCGCGCGCAGCTCGGTCAGCGCCTCTCCCGCCATCCGTTCGACCCGCTCGATCGCCTCGGCCGCCCGCTCGGGGTCCGTACGGGCGAGCGCGGCGGCGGCCCGCGCGGTCAGCCGCAGCGAGAACAGCTTCTGGCTGACGGCGTCGTGCAGCTCGCGGGCCATCCGGGTGCGTTCCTCGATGACCGTGAGCTCGCGCCCCCGCTCGTACAGCCGGGCGTTGGTGATCGCGATGGCGGCGTGCGCCGCGAACAGCGTCAGCAGCTCCTCGTCGGCCTCGTCGAACCCGCCGGGCGTCCGCTTGTTGGACAGGAAGATGATCCCGAGCACGGTGTCGCCGTCGGTGATCGGCACACCGAGGAAGTCCTTGAGGATGGGGTGGGCCTTCGGCCACCACTCGAACCTGGGGTCCCTGCGGATGTCGGGCAGCCGCACCGGCGTCCCCTCACGGAGCATCGCGCCCAGCATGCCGTGCTGGCGCGGGGTGGGCCCGATGGCCGCCCACTGCTCGTCGGAGATGCCCTCGGCCACGAACTCGGCGAACGCGCCGTCGTCGTCCGGCACGCCGAGCGCGGCGTACTTCGCGTCGAGCAGCCGCGCCGCGGACCGCACGATCACCTGGAGGACCTCGCGGACCGACAGGTGACGGGTGACGGCGAGCACGGCCGAGCTGACCGCGTGCAGCACGGCGTCACGGTCCCGCTCGCAGGCGGCGGCGGAGTGGGCGGGCTCGGGCACGCAACACAGACTAGGTCCCGCGACGGGCGGGCCGCGTCGGCCGCAGGACCTAGACCCAACTGCCGAGCGACGGCCGGGCCTCGGTCCGATGCGCTCGTGACGTGCCGATTCCTAGCGTGAGGCGCATGAAGCACGCACTCATCACCGGAGCCTCGCGAGGGCTGGGGCTCGCGCTCGCCAAGGCGCTCGCCGACGACGGCTGGTCGCTCCTGCTCACCGCGCGCGGTGAAGAGGACCTGATGTCGGCCGCTTTCGACCTCGGCGCCCGGGCCCTTCCCGGAGACGTCGCCGACCCGGCGCACGTGGCGAGGCTCGCCGACTCCGTGCCCGAGCTCGACCTCCTGGTCAACAACGCGAGCGGGCTCGGCCCCACCCCGCTGCCCAGGCTCGCCGACTATCCGCTCGACGCGCTGCGCGCGCTGTTCGAGACGAACGTGATCGCGCCGCTCGCGCTGGTCCAGGCGACCCTGCCGGCGCTGCGCAAGCGGCGGGGCGCGATCCTCAACATCTCCTCCGACGCCGCCGTCGAGGCGTACGAGGGCTGGGGCGGCTACGGCGCGACCAAGGCCGCCCTCGACCAGGTGTCGAACGTCCTGGCCGCCGAGGAGCCCGACGTGACGGTCTGGTGGGTGGACCCGGGGGAGATGCGCACCCGCATGCTGACGGACGCGGTCGGCCCGGAGGAGGCCGGAGCGGCGCCGCCGCCCGAGAGCGTGGTGCCCGCGCTGCTGCGCCTCGTCGGCTCCCGCCCCGCCCCCGGCCGTTTCACCCGGGGAGCGCTGGAATGACCACCCCCGATCCGGAGATCCGGCCCTACGGAGAGTCGTTCGAGTTCGCGCTGGGGGCGGCGCTGGAGGCGCACGAACCGCCGGAGGCGCGCGGGCTGCGCCGCGACGAGGTCAGGCTGCTGGTGTCGCGCCGCGACACCGGCGAGATCACCCATCACGTATTCGCCGACCTGCCGTCGCTGCTGTCCCCCGGCGACCTGCTGGTGGTCAACGACTCCGCCACCCTGCCCGCGGCGGTGCGGCTCGACCGGCTGGCCGTCCACTTCTCCGGCCGTCTCGCGTCCGGCGAGTGGCTGGTCGAGCTGCGCCGCCGTACGGGGACGGCGACGGAGCCCTACTCGGGCGCCGCGCCCGGTGAGTGGCTGCCACTGCCGGGAGGGGCCACGCTGCGCCTGCTGGCGCCGGAGACGCCGCGCCTGTGGCGGGCCCGCCTCGACCGCGACGTGCTCTCCTACCTCGCCAGGCACGGCGTGCCCATCCGCTACGGCTACGTGAGGCGCGACTGGCCGCTCGCCGACTATCAGACGGTCTTCGGGGTCGAGCCGGGCAGCGCGGAGATGCCGAGCGCCGGCCGGCCGTTCACCCCGGAGCTCGTCACCGCCCTGGTCAGCCGGGGAATCGGGGTCGCGCCGATCACGCTGCACACCGGGGTCGCGTCTCCGGAGAAGGACGAACCGCCCTATCCCGAGTGGTTCGCCGTCTCCGAGCGGACGGCACGGCTGGTGAACATCACCCATGAGCACGGGGGCCGGGTGATCGCCGTCGGCACGACCGTCGTGCGGGCGCTGGAGACCGCCGCCCGCGACGCCCCGGACACGGTGCGGGCGGCGTCGGGCTGGACCTCGCGCGTCGTCACGCCCGAGGGAGGCGTACGCGCGGTGGACGGCATGGTCACGGGCCTGCACGAGCCCCGGTCAACCCACCTGATGATGCTGTCGGCGATCACCGGGACGGGCGTGCTGGCCCGCTCGTACGAGGCGGCGCTGGAGGAGGGCTACCTCTGGCACGAGTTCGGCGACAGCCATCTCATCCTCTGACACGTGATTCCTGACGCGTGATCGAACCGTGACCTCGATCGTCAAGGCTGGCCCGCATGCGTACCCTCATCGGCAAGCCGACCGCGCTGCTGGCCGTGCCGCTGGCCGCGGGCGCACTGGTCGCGTCCGGCGCGCCCGCCTCCGCCGCGTCGTCGGCCGCGTCCGCATCGTCCGCCTCCTCGTCAACGGCGGCCTCGGCGCCCGTCCGCATCCAGGTCAGTTTCCCCTACCGCGCCCGCGCCGGGCACGTGGTGACGTTCACGGTCAAGCTCGTCAACAGGCTCAAGACCAAGACCGACGAGATCTTCCTCGCGGTCAAGTTCCCCAAGAACGTCACCAAGACCCGGATCTACGTGCCGCACGGCTCCCGCTATCACGAGCACTGCACGCGGGAGCGGACCCGCTCGCTGTGCGTGCTCCCCGGTCTCAAGAAGGGCAAGAGCTACACGTTCTATGCGAAGGCCCAGGTGAGCGGGTCCGCCCGCGGCAAACTCTACGGCTACTTCGGCGGCGCGGTCGTCGACACCTCGACGAACACCGACCCCAGGCGGCTGCTCTCGGAGTTCGGCGACAGCATCGGCTGGGTGAAGTCGAAGAGCACGATCACCCGCTGACCCCGTCCATCCTCCACGGCGCCCGCCCGGGGTCTCCGGGCAGGCGCCGCCGATCGTCCGGCGGCTTGTCCGGCGGTTTGTCAGGCCGCCGCGGCCCGCTCCCCGGGCTCCACCAGTCCCGTCCTGACCTGGGCCTCGGCGATCCGCGCGAGCTCCGCCCGCGCCTGTCTCCGGTGGGCCCGGCTGCCGTACACGGGCGGGCGGTCCAGCCGTACGCCGGGGAAGACCGTCACCTCCGCGACGAGGTCCCGGGCGGCGACGATCCGCAGGACGGACGCGAGCAGCGTGTCGTCCCCGACGTACGACGGCCGGGTGGACACGCCTGTTCCGGCGCCCTCGGGAAGCTCGAGGAACCGCAGCGCCACCGGCCGCACGGGCACCCCGGCGTCGATCGCCGCCTGGAACACCGCGGGCCGGAACCGGCCCATCTCGCGTCCGCACCACGTCGTGCCCTCGGGGAACGCGGCCACGCTCTCACCGCGCCGCAGCGCGGCGGTCATGTCCGCGACTACCTCCGGCAGGGCGGACGGCCGGTCCCTGTCGATGAACAGGGCGCCGCCCCCGGCGGCCAGCGTGCGTACGACGGGCCACCTGCCCACCTCGGCCTTGGCCAGCGGGCGGCAGGCGAAGGTCGCCGTGATCACCAGGGGGTCGAGCCACGAGACGTGGTTGCCGACGAGCAGGGCGGGCCCGTCCTCCTCCGGCACGGCCCGCGCCCGCGCCGAGCCCCCGATGCAGGAGAACCCGCGACGCGTCACGATCCTCACGCCGAGTGCCCGCAGCAGCAGCCGTGACCAGCGCGTCGTGACCGCCTCTCGCCACGCCGTACGGCCGAGGGCGAGCGCGATCGGCAGACCGGCGAGCAGCACCACGACCACGCCCAGCAGGCGGGCGGCCCGCCGCAGGGGGCCCGCCGTACGGGCCTGTGCCCGCACGCAGAGGTCCGGCGCGCAGGGGGAGGCGGGCAGCCAGGCGGAGGAGGCCGCGGGCAGGTGGGTGACGGCGCTCATCGCGACCGCCCGAGGAAGTGCCGCAGATAGCGGGGGTCGGCGTCGGCCACGCGCAGCAGCACGAAGAAGTCCGCGGTGCCGAAGTCGGGATCATGGGCGGGCGCGCCGCAGATCCACGCCCCGAGCCGCAGATAACCGCGTAGCAGCGGCGGCACCGCGAACCGGCCGGGGCGGGGGACCCCGTCGCCGCGCCAGGGCGTGCGCGGCGTGACGCGATACTCCTGCGGCCCCAGCGCGACCCGGTCGACGACACCGGCGGCGACCACGCCGCCGTCGTCCAGGGGCACCGAGCAGCAGCCCGCCAGCCAGGCGTGCCCGCGGTCGGCCATGTAGCGCGCGATCCCGGCCCACATCAGCGCGACGACCGCGCCGCCGCGGTGGCCGGGGTGCACGCAGGTGCGCCCGGCCTCGACCAGGTCGCCGCGCAGGCCCTCCAGCGCCCGGAGGTCGAACTCCGCGTCGGAGTAGAGCCGGTCGGAGCGGCGGGGCGGCAGCAGGCGGTAGGTGCCGACCACCGTGTCACCCTCGCGGACGAGGAGATGGTCGCAGTAGGCGTCGAGCGGTTCGACGTCGAGCCCGTTCAGCGGGGAGTCGAGCCGGGCGCCCATCTCCCCGGCGAAAACCTCGTAACGCAGGCGCTGGGCGGCACGCAGATCCGCGGCGCTCTCGGCGAGCCCGACGGTGTAACGGCCGGAATCAAGGGAATGCTGGGGCTGCAGCGAGATCGTCATGCGTGTCGCGTCCTTCCTCGGGGGGTGCCGGCCGCGGTGAGGCGTCCCGTCTCTCCCGGCCCCTTCCACGGCCCACCACCATGACGACATGCGGAAATGACAACGGAGCCTCAGAGCGGGGGCATGAAGGCGTCCGCATCGTGAACCTCGTGCGCGCACACGACAAGCGGCGCAGTAACCTCAAACAACGTGAACCAGCGCACGCTCCTGATCACGCTGACCGGTCCGGATCGCCCGGGCGTCACCTCGCGGCTGTTCTCCGTACTGTCCGGGTTCCCGGTCGTCGTGGCCGACGTGGAGCAGGTCGTCATCCGAGGCCGCCTCACCCTGGGCGTCCTCGTCGCGTACGCCGGGGGTCCGCCCACCGGCACCGGAGGCACGATCGGCGGCCTGTGGACGGCCGTCGAGCAGGTCGCCGCCGACCTCGACATGGACCTGGAGATCGCGACCGGCACGCACTCCAAGGAGAAGCGGCGACGCGGGCGGCTGCACGTCACCGTCCTGGGCGCGCCGCTGCTGCCCGCCGCCATGGCCGGGATCGCCGGCCGGATCGCGGCGAGCGGAGCCAACATCGACAGGATCGAACGGCTGTCGAGCTATCCGGTGACGTGCATCGAGCTCGCCGTGTCCGGCGCCGATCCCGAGTCGCTGCGGGCGGAGCTGGCCGCGGAGGCGGCGGCCCAGCAGGTGGACGTGGCCGTGCAGCGCAGCGGCCTGCACCGCCGCGCCAAGCGCCTCATCGTGATGGACGTCGACTCGACGCTGATCCAGAACGAGGTCATCGAGCTGCTGGCCCGGCACGCCGGGTGCCTGGACGAGGTCGCCCGGGTCACCGACGAGGCCATGCGCGGCGAGCTCGACTTCGCCGAGTCGCTGGTCAGGCGGGTCGCGCTGCTCGAAGGGCTGTCGGAGGAGGTCTTCGAGAAGGTCGCCAAGGAGGTCGTCCTCACCCCCGGCGCGCGCACGCTGGTGCGGACCCTCAAGCGGCTCGACTATCGCTTCGCGATCGTGAGCGGCGGCTTCACCCAGATCACCGACTCCCTCGTGGCCGATCTCGGCATCGACTATTCGGCCGCCAACACCCTTGAGGTCGTGAACGGCCGGCTCACCGGGCGGGTCGTCGGCGAGATCGTCGACCGGCCGGGCAAGGCCCGCGCGCTGGAGCGCTTCGCCGCCGAGGCGGGCATCCCGCTCAGCCAGACCGTCGCGATCGGCGACGGCGCGAACGACCTCGACATGTTCGCCGCCGCCGGGCTCGGCATCGCCTTCAACGCCAAGCCCATCGTGCGGCAGGCCGCCGACACCGCGGTCAACGTGCCCTATCTCGACTCGATCCTCTATCTGCTCGGCATCTCCCGCGAGGAGGTCGAGGCGGCCGACGCCGAGGACGGCATGCCGCCCACCATGAACTGAAATCTCAGGACCTGGTCGCGAACGCGCCTGATGCCACCGCGCACAGCCGTACGGCGTCGGCACCGAGTGAGCGCAGGGCCTGGTCGACGGCGGCGGTGCGCAGCAGCGCCCGCCCGGAGCCGGGCTCGGCGTCGTCCGCCTCCAGTTCGGTGAGCCGGCGCTCGGCCTGGGCGCCGACCCACACGGCGTCGTCCGCGAGCCCCCGGCTCACCTCCCCCGCCGGTTCGTACGGCTCCCGCCCCCACACGGCCTGCGCGGCGCCCCGCAGGTGGACGGCCACGGCGTCCAGGACGTCGGGCACCGGCCCGGCCCCGGTGGGTTCGTCGCGGAGCACCGAGATCAGCGTCAGCAGGTCGTCACGCACCCGCTGGGCGGCCTCCACGGCCTCCTCGACCGCGTCGGGGGCCGTGCCGCCGGGCTCCTTGGCGATGTAGCCGAGCGCCGCCGTGACCATGTCGGCGTCCACCGCGGCCTTCCTGATCCGCTCGTCGGCCCGCTCGACGCCCGCCTTCCCCCGGGCCATCTGCGCCAGCGTCCGGGCGGCCGCCGCGTGCGAGTCGAGCATCCGGCCGACCCGCTCGGCCAGCCGGTCCGTCTCCCCTCGCGGCCACAGCAGCCGCGCGCACGCGATGGCGATGACACCGCCGAGGATGGTCAGCACGACCCGCGACTCGGCGATCCCCGCGGTCTGCGGCCTCTGGAAGTCGAGCAGCAGCAGCACGCACATCGTCATGAACGTCGCCCAGTAGGCCTGGTGGGTCGGGGCCAGGCCGAACGCCAGCGCGGCCGACACCCCGATCAACGCGACGAGCGTCCAGTGACCCGGCATGAGGTGGAGGATGCCGGCCGAGATCAGGCCCCCGGCCGTGCTGCCGCCCACCCGCGCCCACACCTTCGCCCGCGTCTCGCCGTACGTCGGCTGGATGGTGACCAGCACCGCGATCACCAGCCAGTGCGGATAGGCGGGCTTGAACAGCACGATGACGATCGAGGCGAAGGCGGTGCCGAGCACGACCCGCAGGGCGTGCCGCACGCGCGGGTCGTCGAAGGCGAGCGACGGAGAGACCGCCAGCGTGGTCAGATCGAGGCCGGGTGTGCACAGGCGGCGGGCCGCCTCAAGGGAGCCGTCGAGCGCCTCCCGGATCCGCCCGGCGCTGTGCGCGATCTGCCGGAGGAGGACGAGCACGACCATCTCGCGCCTGCCGCCCGCGGCCCGGTCGCGCAGCCGGTCGACCCGGTCGCCGAAGTCCACGATCGACACGCGCTCGGGCGGGCACTCGGCCAGATAGGCGCGCAGCGTCGCGGACAGCGAGGCCACGAGGTCGCAGATCCCCGCCTCGTCCGCCGCGCCGGGCGCACGCCGGGCCAGCGTGCCGCACAGCCCGCGCAACGCGATGATCTCGTGGAACACCCGGCGCAACGCGAGCGCGACCTCCTCTGCCGCCCGCGACCGCTCCCACTGGACGCGGCGGGCGCGGGCCATGCGGACATCGGCGATCGCGGCGGTGGCCTTCCTGCGGCGCTCGTCCCACTCGTCCTGACCGACGGCGGGGTCGGCCACGGCCTCGGCCAGCTCGGCCAGGGTGTCGGCCGCCTCGCCCAGCACCGCGACGACCGGGCGGGTGCGCCGCCACGGCCAGGGCAGCGTGAGCAGGACTGCCGCCAGCAGGCCGCCGAGCAGTTGCAGGCCGGTGTGCGGCGCCGGATCGAGCGGCAGCGGGTTGGCGGCGGTCAGCAGCAGCGTGAGCGCCGGGGTGACGCCGATCGGGCGCACCAGGCCGCCCAGCCCGGCCAGGGCAGAGGCGACCAGCACCATGGCCCAGCTGCTGCCCGACAGCAGGATCCCCAGCGACGTCCCCACGCCGACCGACAGCACGACGCCGAGCAGAAACGGCGTGCGCACACCCGCGGGGTTCACGATGGCCCGCCCCGCGACCAGCCACGCGCCGACGCCGACCGTCGCGCCGCCCGCGGGATGGCCGGCGAGCAGGCCGGTCAGCAGCGGGATCAGCAGGCAGGCGGCCCCGGTCAGGCCGAAGCCGAGCGCGAGGCGTGGATCCTCCAGCCTCGGCGCCCTGGCGAGCACGACGTTCCTGAGCGGCAGGCGGGTGTTTCTACCCGCCGTGCCGCCCGGCAATCAGGGGCGGCTCATCCGGGCCAGCCGTCCGGTGCCGGGGGCGAGGTGCTCCCACGACGGCACGTCCAGCTCGATCACCGCGTACGCGCAGGGCGGGAAGCCGTCGAGCCGCGCGTCGGTGAGGGCGACCACGAGCTCGTGCACGCCCGGGTTGTGGCCGACGAGCACCACCGCCGCGATCTCGTCGTCCGTACGGCGCAGCACGCCGAGCAGGTCGTCGGGGTACGCCTCGTAGATGTCGCGCTCGATCTCGACGGGAGCGTCGAGGCCGAGCAGCTCGGCGGTCCTGCGGGTGCGGACCGACGGCGAGCACAGGACGAGCTCCGGGGCGAGCCGCCTGATCTCCTCCCCCGCCGCGCGGGCGTCGCGCTCACCACTGGGGGTGAGCGGACGTTCGGTGTCCAGGAGGCCGGGCACCTGGCCCGCCTTGGCGTGCCTGACCACGACGAGCGTCCGGGCGCTCACGGCATGGCCCACACGGCGAGACCCACGATCACGGCCATCATCACGGCCATGGTCAGCAGGATCAGCGCCAGCGTCCTGCCCCCGTTCGGCTTGTCCATAAGTGCTCAGTGTATGGAGAAGGTCCCCCGCTCCAGGAGCGAGGGACCTTCGTAGTCAGTGCTCTCAGTGAGCGACGGGCTCCGTGGCGCGGGACTCCACGTCGGCCTCACCGGACGGGGCGATGCCCGTGGCGCGGCGCTTGGAGACCACCACGGCGCCGACCACGACCGCCACCGCGACGACCGTCGCGGTGACACGGACCGCGACGTTGTCGGCGTACGTGACGACGGCCGGGGCGATCAGCAGCGCGACCAGGTTCATCACCTTGATCAGCGGGTTGATGGCCGGGCCGGCGGTGTCCTTGAACGGGTCGCCGACGGTGTCACCGATGACGGTGGCGGCGTGCGCCTCCGAGCCCTTGCCGCCGTGGTGGCCGTCCTCGACCAGCTTCTTGGCGTTGTCCCAGGCGCCGCCGGAGTTGGCGAGGAACACCGCCATCAGCGTTCCGGCCGCGATGGCGCCGGCCAGGTAGGCGCCGAGCGGCGCGTACCCGAGCGCGAAGCCGACCGCGATCGGGGTCAGCACGGCGAGCAGGCCGGGGGTCGCGAGCTCGCGCAGCGAGTCGCGGGTGCAGATGTCCACCACGCGGCCGTAGTCCGGCAGCTCGGTGCCGTCCATGATCCCCGGCTTGGTGCGGAACTGCTCGCGCACCTCGTACACGACCCGGCCGGCGGCGCGGCCGACGGCGCTGATCGCGAGGGCGGAGAACAGGAACACCACGGCCGCGCCGACGATGAGGCCGACCAGGGCGTTCGGGGCGTCCACCGACAGGCTGAAGTTCGCGAACGACCCGAGCGCGTCCTTCACGCCCTGTGTCGCCTTGGCCAGCTCGCCTTCGACCGCCGTACGGAACGAGCCGAACAACGCGGTCGCCGCGAGCACGGCGGTCGCGATCGCGATGCCCTTGGTGATCGCCTTGGTGGTGTTGCCGACCGCGTCGAGCGAGGTGAGCACGCGCGCACCCTCGCCCTCGACGTCGCCCGACATCTCGGCGATGCCCTGGGCGTTGTCGGAGACCGGGCCGAAGGTGTCCATCGACACGATCACGCCGACCGTGGTCAGCAGGCCGGTGCCCGCGAGGGCCACGGCGAACAGCGCCACGGTCACGTTGCCGAAGCCGAGCAGGAACGCGCCGTAGACCGCGCCGCCGATCAGCAGCGCCGAGTAGACCGCGGACTCCAGACCGACCGAGATGCCGGACAGGATGACGGTGGCGGGGCCGGTGAGCGAGCTCTCGCCGATCTCCCGCACCGGGCGCCGGTTGGTCTCGGTGAAGTAGCCGGTGAGGATCTGGATGGCGCTGGCCAGCACCAGGCCCACGAGCACCGCGCCGATGGCGATCAGGCGCGGGTCGGCGGTGAGCGCGGCGACGTCCGCGGCCGCGCCGGACAGCTCGGCGAAGCTCGACGGGAGGTACGCGAACGCGGCGACGGCCACCAGCACGGCCGAGATGGCTGCGGAGATGAAGAAGCCGCGGTTGATGGCGGCCATGCCGGAACGGTCGCGGGAGCGCGGAGCCGTGGTGAAGATGCCGATGACCGCGGTGATCACACCGATCATCGGGACGATCAGCGGGAAGACCAGGCCCTCGGTGCCGAACGCGGCCTTGCCCAGGATCAGGCTCGCGACCAGGGTGACGGCGTACGACTCGAACAGGTCGGCGGCCATGCCGGCGCAGTCGCCGACGTTGTCACCGACGTTGTCGGCGATGGTGGCCGCGTTGCGCGGGTCGTCCTCGGGGATGCCCTGCTCGACCTTGCCGACCAGGTCGGCGCCGACGTCGGCGGCCTTGGTGAAGATGCCGCCGCCGACACGCATGAACATCGCGAGCAGCGCGGCCCCGAAGCCGAACCCCTCGAGGACGTTCGGCGCGTCGCCCTTGTAGACCAGCACCACGATCGCGGCGCCCAGGAGGCCGAGGCCGACCGTGAACATGCCGGCCACGCCACCCGTACGGAACGCGATGCGCATCGCGGTCTTCTCACCCGACTCGCGGGCGGCGGACGCCACGCGGACGTTTCCGCGTACGGCGAGCCACATTCCGATGAAACCGGTCAGCGCGGAGAACACCGCGCCGACGACGAAGAAGACGGACCGGCCGATGCGCTCGCCGGTCGAGCCCGCGGGGAGCAGAAGGAGCAGGAACGGAATGACGACGACGAATATGGCCAGCGTCCGGAACTGCCGCGCGAGATACGCGGCGGCGCCCTGCTGCACGGCACGCGCGATGTTCTGCATTCGCTCGGTGCCCTGCCCTGCGGCGAGCACCTCGCGGACGAGACCGCCCGCGACCGCCAACGCCAGCAACGCCACGACGGCGACGACTATGACAAGAGTGAGATGGGAACCGTTCAGAGCTACCGCTGCGCCTTCGCCAGCGGCGTGCAAGGCAAACATCCGTCCTCCTCGGCCAGACGGGGTTTCGGTCCTCCTGCCCGGACGACGCTGAACGAACCCACTGGCCGTGCGGCGCTTCCGGGCGGGTTGGCAAGTGCCGCTTCCGGTTGCATCCGCAATACCTTGGCCGGTGCCGGGAGTCTACGCAGCGACGCCACGGATATGAAGGCCCTCGCGCCTCGTAATCGAAACGGCGTCCAGTAATGCCCGAACATTTGCACCGCTATGAAGGGGCTTTGACCAGCGGAGTCAGGGGCGCGGCGGCGATGGACGCCCTGGTTACGGCACTCCCCTGCTCCTGGTTTCGGCCTGTCCGAAATAGGGCCGGACATAGCAAAAGATCGAGTGTCACGCCGGGGGCGACACTCGATCTGCTCGTAGGTTTCGCCTCGAAGCCTGCCGCGGCAGGTCTTCGAGGTGCGTGAAAGTCCTCTTGGATGCCCTGTGAGGCTTGGCGGCTTTCGCCGGTCAGGGGGCGGCGATGCCGGGGGACGACGCGGGCCAGCTCATGCGGATGCGCATGCCCTTCGGCCCGGGGAGCACCTCGACGTCGTCGGCAAGTCCCGCGATGACCGCGATGCCCAGATTGTCGATCTCGGGCATGAGGCTGCCGTTCGCCTCCAGCACCTGGGGCGTCACGTCCTCGCTGGGGGCGGCGTCCGTGACCGTCACCTCGAAGCGCCCCGCGTCATCGCGTAACTCGATGCGTACCGGCTCCCCCGGGCAGTGGAGGCGGTGCGCCTCCACAGCCCGCGAGCACGCCTCCCCGACGGCGAGCCGCACCTCGTCCAGGATCGCCTCGGCCACTCCCGTGCGGCGGGCGATGGCCGTGGCGACCAACCGGGCCGTACGCACGTGGGCGGGCAGAGCGCTGAACGTCAGCTCGACGGTGGCCATGTTGCTGAGTCCTCGGCCGTCACTTGTCCCGGCCGTGGGCTTCCTTGGCCTCCTCGACCGAGGCGTAGATCCCGAAGACCTTCGTCAAGCCGGTGATGCGGAAGATCTTCAGGATGCGCTCCTGCGTGCAGACGAGCTCCAGGGAACCGTCGTGCGCCCGCACCCGCTTGAGGCCGCCGACCAGCACGCCAAGACCGGTCGAGTCGAGGAAGTCCACCTTCTCCATGTTCACGAGCAGGTGGAAGTTGCCCTTGTTGACCAGGTCGATCAGCAGCTCACGCAGTCTGGGCGCGGTGTAGACGTCGATCTCACCCTCGACATCGACGATGGTGAGATTGTCCTCGGAATGGTGGTCCAACTTCAGATCCACAGATCCTCCAGCGCCTTACTTGCGTAGGTCTCGATACAGGTCATGCATCCTGGTAGTCCAGAGGCACGACCCGATGCGCGGCATTCAACCACGCTACGACTCCGTGTCTATACGAAATCACGACTCCGGGCGACTCTCCCCGCAGATGCCAAACTGGAAACCAGTGACTCCGACTTCTTCGTCCTCTGCCCGAACAGGCGACCTTCTCACCCGTCTGCTCGCGGTTCCCGCACGCCGGGGACGCGTCACTCATGTGGAGCATGTTCCAGCACGTCAGGCAGGTGAGGCGAGATGGCCGGAATGGGCTCCTGAGCTGCTGGTCTCGCGCCTTCGCCTGCAAGGTGTCTCTGGCCTGTGGGAACACCAGCTTATAGCCGCCGAGCTGGTTAAACGTGGCCAAAACGTGATCATTGCCACAGGAACCGCGTCCGGAAAATCGCTGGCCTACCTGGTGCCGGCCGTCGCGGACATCTTCGCCGGTGGCACCGTGCTTTATCTCACCCCGACCAAGGCACTCGCCGCCGACCAGCTCAGAGCCCTGCGCAAGCTGCGGCTGACGCAGGTGCGCGCGGCGACGTACGACGGCGACACGCCGCCAGAGGAACGCCGGTGGGTCCGTCAGAACGCCAACTACGTGCTGACCAACCCGGACATGCTGCACAGGTCGATTCTGCCCCGGCACTCGTCCTGGTCGTCGTTCTGGCGGCGGCTGCGGCTGGTGGTCGTGGACGAGTGCCACGGCTACCGGGGCGTCTTCGGCTCCCACGTCGCCCAGATCCTGCGCCGGCTGCGCCGGGTCGCCGCCCGATACGGTTCTTCTCCCGTGTTCCTGCTGGCGTCGGCCACCGCGAGCGACCCCGCCGCCGCGGGAATGCGCCTCACCGGGCTTGAGATGGCCGAGGTGACCACGGACGCCTCTCCCCGGGGTTCGACCACCTTCGCCCTGTGGGAGCCGCCTCTGACCGATTTACGCGGGGAAAGCGGCGCTCCCGTCCGCCGTACGGCCACGGCCGAGGCGGCCGATCTCCTGGCGGACCTCGTGATCGAGGACGTCCGCACGCTCGCGTTCGTCCGCTCCCGCCGCGCCGCCGAGGCCGTCGCCCTCACCGCCCGCCGCACTCTTGAGGAGGTCGAGGCCCTCCTCGACGCCGAGCCCCAGCCGTACGGGGAGTACGGAGAGGGCCTGCCGGAAGAGATGAGCGACGCGGGCCGGCCCTTCGGCAGCGTTTCGGGCGGCGCGGGCCAGGCCTTCGGCGACGGCGCGGGCGACGGCACGGCTCGGGGCGACGCCTCAGGCGCCGGCGGGGCACGCGACGCGAGCCGGCCCTTCGGCGAGATCGGCGGCGGGCGGGAGCGGCCCTCCTCCGTGGCCGCCGAGACCCCCCAGGGCACCAAGACCTCCGACACCGCCGAGACCTCCCATGAAACGGCTGAGACCGGCGCGGGCCGCGGGACCGACCATAGAGTGCGGCTGGCCGACCGGGTGGCGGCCTACCGGGCGGGCTACCTGGCCGACGATCGGCGCGTGCTCGAAAAGGCCCTGCGTTCGGGCGAGCTGACCGGCCTGGCCACCACCAACGCTCTCGAGCTCGGCGTCGACGTCTCGGGGCTCGACGCGGTCCTCATCGCCGGGTGGCCCGGCACCCGTGCCTCCTTGTGGCAGCAGGCGGGCCGGGCCGGGCGTGCGGGCCAGGACGCGCTGGCCGTACTGATCGCGCGTGACGATCCGCTCGACACCTACATCGTCCATCATCCGGAGGCGGTGTTCGGGCAGCCCGTGGAGGCCATCGTCCTCGATCCCGACAATCCGTACGTGCTGGCGCCTCACCTGTGCGCGGCCGCCGCGGAGATCCCGCTGACCGAGGACGACCTGAAGACCTTCGGCCCGGCGGCGCGGGGCGTGCTCGACGATCTCGTGGAGCAGGGGCTGCTGCGCAGGCGCCCCACGGGGTGGTTCTGGACGAGCCGGGACCACGCCGCCGATCTGGCGGATATCCGCGGCTCGGGCGGCGCTCCCGTACAGGTCGTGGAGGCGTCCACCGGCCGTCTGCTGGGCACGGTCGACGAGCCGTCGGCGCACACCATGGTCCATGCCGGGGCCGTCTACCTGCACCAGAGCGAGACGTTCGTGGTCGACGTGCTCGACCTGGAGGCGGGGGTCGCCCTGGTCACCGCCGCCGACCCGGACTACACGACCTTCGCGCGGGACGTCACCGACATCCGGGTGATGGAGTCGCTGCGGTCGCGGCCCTTCGGGCCCGGCACCCTGCACTTCGGCTCGGTGGAGGTCACCCGCCAGGTCGTCTCGTACCTCAAGCGGCGCACGCAGACCGGGGAGGTCCTCGGCGAGGAGCCACTCGACCTGCCGCCGCGTACGCTCTGCACACGCGCGGTCTGGTGGACCCTGCCCACGCCCGCGCTCGCCGACCTCGTCAAGCCTGGAGAAGCGGTCGATCTCGGCGGGGCGGCGCACGCGGCCGAGCACGCCTCGATCGGCCTGCTGCCGCTCTTCGCGACCTGCGACCGCTGGGACATCGGCGGCGTATCCACCGAGCTCCACCCCGACACCGGCCTGCTCACCGTCTTCGTCTACGACGGCCACGACGGTGGCGCGGGCTTCGCCGAGCGCGGGTACGCCCGGGCGTCCGACTGGCTGACGGCGACACGGGAGGCGATCGCCTCATGCGAGTGCGAGCGCGGCTGCCCGTCCTGCATCCAGTCCCCCAAGTGCGGCAACGGCAACGAGCCGCTCGACAAGGCCGGAGCGATCCGCCTCCTCGACATCCTCCTGGCCACCTGATTACGGCGCACAACACGGCAGACCACGGACGGGACCGAACAGACAGGCAGGCCCTCCGGGGAGCGGAGCGGCCTGCCCCCGCAGGCGGGCCCTCCCAGCACGGCCCCCCACGAGGCGATCAACGGCGGAGGCGGCCGACGCGCACCGGAGGCACATGTCCGAGGGATCCGCCTTCTGACCCCTGATCACGGCGCACGGAGACACGGCGGGCCGCCGCCCCTGGCAGGCGGATCGGCTCGCCTCATAGGCGGGCGGGCGGCGGAGGTGCCGGGACGATGCGGCCGTCAGAGATCGCGCCGACGGCCGGAGTAGAGGTGGTCGTCGTCCTCCGTCCAGATGTCCGGCTCGGGCTGGCGGAGAGGCCGTTCCAGCATCTGGCCGTTGATCGCCGCACCCGCGGGCACCACCGGCGCCGGTATCACCGGCGGCGGCTCCTGCCGGTCCGGCCGGTCGAGAGCGGGCGCCGGTTCCTGACCGAAGGTCGTGGTCTCCTGGTCCGTGCCCGTGCCCGTGTCCGTGCCCGCGTCAGGATCGGCATCCGCGCCGACACCTGAGCCAGGACCGGAGTGGGTGCCCGTCCCTGCGCCCGCGCCGACGCCTGTGCCAGGGCCGGGGTAGGTGCCCGTGCCGGGGTAGGTGCCCGTGCCGACGCCTGCGCCAGAGCCCGGCAAAGTGCCCGTCCCTGCGCCCGCGCCAGAGTTGGCGCCCGTGCCGACGCCTGAGCCAGAGCCCGGCAAAGTGCCCGTCCCTGCGCCCGCGCCAGGGTTGGCGCCCGTGCCGACGCCTGAGCCAGGGATGGTGTCCACACCGACGCTTGCGCCCGGGATGGTGTCCGCGCCCGCGTCAGGGTTGGTGTCCGTGCCGGCATCTGCGGCCGGGATGGTGTCGGTGTCCTCGGTCGTCGAGGAGACGGCGTCCAAGTGGGTCTCGGTGTCGGCCTCCGTCTCCGGGAGACTCTCGCGGGCCTTCGGCCTGGCCAGGATGACGGAGGGACGTCGCAGGGGCGCCTTCCCCCGGGCCTTCGCCGTGGCGCCGGCACTCAACGCGGCCGCGCCACTCGCCACCATGGCGGCCTCAGGTGAGGCGCCCGTCTGTCCTGTCAGCGGCCGCGGCTCCGGACCGCCGGATCGTCCCGCGCCCGCGCTGTCACTCGTCAGGCCCTTGCGCCGCAGCCAGGCGCCCAGGTTCGCGCCTGTGAGGAGCAGGACGACGGCGAGGGCGACGTACACGCCGAAGCTCAGCCCGCCGAGCGGCAGGAAAGACGACTGAGCCGTCATCTTCGGGTCGTCGGCCTTCTCCGGGACGACCACCGGCTCGGTCTGGTCACTGCCGCCGTTCGCCTCCGGCAGCGTGAGCTTCGGCAGCTTGGTGTCCTTGGGCAGTGCCGGTTCCGGGTTCGGCACGGCGGCGGACTGATGCGTCTTCGGAGTGTGGACGGCGGGTGGCCTGGCCGCCGACTGGACCGGCTTCTTCGACGGCTTCGGCGAGGGGCTCGGGGACGCCTTCGGAGCGGGAATGGTCACGTACGCGGCCGAGGAGCGCTGAGAGGCGACGGTGCCGCCTGTGCCGTCCGATCGGTACGCACGGACGGAGACGTCCACCTTCTGCCCGCCCAGGCCGGCCGGAAGCGCCATGCTCGTCTGACAGATCGAACCGGAGCAGGCGGAGTCGGCGGAAACGGAGCCGGACTTACCGGCCTTGACCGAGGCGATCTCGTACGACTGGAGATCCGGCTCGGCGCCCTTCGCCCAGCGGACCAGGACTGTCGAAGGATTCTTGAGCTGCGCCTCGACCCCGGCGGGAGCCTCCGGCGGGCGGCTGAGCACAAAGGTCGAGGTGGCGTAGGTCTTGTGCGTGACCTCGCCGAACAGACTGACCGTGAACGTGCCGTTGGGGGCGTTGCCAGGGTCGAAGGCTCCGCTGATCGTCTGGTTCGCGCCACCCGAAGCGATCTTCTGCCGGGATATGGACGGTCCCTCGACGTACAGGGCCATGCTGATCTGGTACCAGTCCGTCTTCGCGGACACGGCCACCGCGCCGGACGACTTGACGACCTCCCCGTCCGCGGGAGACAGGATCTCGGCGTCGGCCGCGTTCGCGGGTGCGGCACCGATCATCGGCGTGCACGTCAGAGCCGCCAGACCGATCAACGCCGTTGTGCCCAGCCTGCGAACCCTGGTCACGACGCATCCCTTCGTACAGAACCGTCCGCCCCGGCTGCATCGGCCGAACACGAACGGCGACTGAGAGTACGCGGCACTTTACGCCAGCCGTCCGCTCTTGGACCTTGTGTCTAAGAAGTCGTGATTCTATTGCGACAGAAGCAGCCCCAGATGCGGAAGATCCAGATGCGCTCTGTGCCAGGGCGCGCCTGACCGGCCGATAAGGCCTCATCACGGCTCAACGGGTGTCAGCGGCGGGACCGCGGCTTCGATGGCGGCCACCGCCGCGAGGCAGAGATCCTTTCGGAATCGGGGACCGATGATCTGCACCGCCTGTGGAAACCCGCCGCGTTCGGCGATCGGCACCGCCACCGCGTTCACCCGTGGGTTCACCGCCTCGATGCGTCGCAGATGGGCCTCGATCGCCTCGCGGCACGACACCTCCCCGCCCCTGACGAGCTCGGCCAGGTCGCTCGCCGCCATCTCCCAGAGCTCCGTCACCGTGCACTCCTTTCGCCCGCCATGGCTGCCGAACCTAGGGCGAATCTCCGGGAGAGAGCGGATCTCCGGGAGAGAGCGGATCTCCGGGAGAGAGCAGTCTTGTTCTTCGCCGCACGCTGATCCGCCCACCGGGCCGGTCTTCGCATGCCGGGGCACCGACTCATGCCGGGGCACCGACCGGACCGGCGGATGCGGAGGCGGTGGCCGTCGCGGAACCGAGGAGGGGGACCACGAACCGCATGGTCACCACGATCTCGGCGACACCACCCGACAGCGAGCACGACCGCAGCACCGCGCCGTTGGCGACCGTGATCGCTTCCGCTCGATGACACGCCTCGTCCGGCACGGCCAGCGCCACGCGAGCGGCCCCGAGCGCGCTGAGGTCGGCGGCGCTCTGCGCTCGGTGTCGCGCGACCCGAGCGACGCCCACCTGGACGACGACCATCGCCGCCGCCCAGACGAAGATCATGAGGGCGATCGTCCAGATGGTCGCCGAGCCGCGTTCCCGCCCGAAGCTCGCCGGACCCCTGCATGCCTGCGATCTGCTCATCCACATGCCCCGCTATCCGCGATCCTCCAGGTCGGCCCAATGCCAGATCGTCCGAGTCCGGGCCTCCGGGTCCGAGCCCCCCATGTCCGGGCCTCGTGTCCGGGCCTCGTGTCCAGGTCTTCATGCCAGGGCTCCATGTCCAGGTCTCCATGTCCGGGCCCCATGTCCGGGCCTCCGGGTCCGTGCCTCCGGGTCCGTGCCTCCGTGTCTGGGCCTCCGTGTCTGGGCCTCCGTGTCTGGGGCCACGTGGTCTTGTATTCGCGCCGAGTGCATGGTGAGCCGATCCTTGAGTCGGTTCCTGCGGACTCAGGGCCGCTCTCGGCTGCGTTCTTGTGGCTTCGCCGCCGCTTCGTCATCCGCGTTCGCCCCGTCAGCCGCGCATGCCTGGTCGGTCGCGCCTGGTCGGTCGCGCATGCCTGGTCGGTCGCGCCTGGTCTCGGAGCGGCCAGGTCTTCCCGGAAGCCCGGAGACCGGGTCACCCGCGCGGGCGCGGACAGCGGCGGAAGAACGCCGGGTTCGGTGCTCGAGACGGCGGCGGCCCGGAGGCGAGCCGGCGGGAGCGGCGTCCTGAAAGGCGGCCGGACGGTCGCCACGACCTCGACCCGGGTGGTGTCCGCCCCCACGCGAATCGTCACCGTGGCGCCCTCCGGAGCCAGTCGCAGGACTGCCTCGCGCACCTCTTCGGCCACCTCTCCGCGCGCCGCCGCCCGTGCGCCGGCCCGGGCCGCGTCGACACATCGCAGTTGCGCGCCCACGATCGCCACCACCCACAGTGCGGCGGTCAGCACCAGCACGAGGGCCGGAAGCGCGACAGCGGTCTCCGCCGTCACCGACCCTCTGGCTGCGCTACGAAGCCTCCGCGACCCAGGCCGAGTCGCCCAACGATCCCGCCGGAGCCTCCGCCAGAGCCGCACGTCCGCCACACGGCGTCGCGGCAGCCACGCACAGCAGCGCATCGCCGGAAGACTCAGGCGGCCAGCTTCAGCGCCTTCTGGATGAGCGCGGCGAGCATCGACCTCACCTCGGCACTGGTGACCACCTTCCAGAGCAGTGCGGCGAACCCGCAGGCGGCTATCGTGCCGACGGCGTACTCCGCCGTGGACATGCCCGCGTCGGCCCTCGTCCGGGCCTGCACCGCCCACTGAACGGACAGCTCCCGAGCACGGCGCGAGGCCGTGGCGACCGATCGCCGCAGCGCGGCGTACGACCTCCGCGAGACGCCGCCCATCGCTCGCACGGCGTTCCGGAGCCGGCCGAATCCCGCCCAACGGCCGAAGCCTGTGAACAGGGACGTACGTCCGGACCGGCCCAAGCTGGTGAGCACGGACATACGCGCCGAGACGACGCCCGTGAGCGCGGATATGCGCCCGGGGCAGCCGAAGCGGGTGAACGCGGACGTGCGGCTGAAGCGGGTGGACAGGAACGTGCGCCCAGAGCGGACGACGCGCCTGAGCGCGGGCGTGCGCCCGGGGCGACTGAACGCGGATGTGGGCCCGGAGCGGCCGAGCAGTGCCCTTCGTGCGGAGCGCACGAGCACCGCCCATCGTGCCGGCCGCGCCCTGTGACGGCCCACAGCGCCACTGTCTCGCCGCCGGAGGGTCGTGCCCGTCTGGCTCCTCCGGCCGGTCACCGCGTGCTTGCTCATCGGTCCTCCTGATCCCGCTCGGGGCGGCCACTCCGCCCGTGCTGGGGCCAGACTGCGGGATCGCGCATGGCCGAATTCGGACCGAGCACGGTTCTGTGGACAAGAACGCCGCAGCCGTAGTTGTCCACAACGACAGCACCCCCGCATGTGGAGAGACGACTAGCGAATGGTGAGCTCTTGGGTCATTTGCTCCGCTCGCTGTCCACAGGTGTGGATGAGGTTGTCCACAGGCTGTTCACGGCAGGAGCTCTGCCCCTTGTTCACAGGAGGAGGAACCGGCCTGTCGCTCACGGCAGGAGGATCTGGCCCGCCAGGCCCGCGACCATGGGGACGATCCCCAGGAAGACGAAGGCCGGCAGGAAGCAGAGCCCGAGCGGCGCGACGGCATGGACGCCCACCCTCCGCGCCGCGGCCGACGCCGTCGCCTGAGCCGTACGCCGGGCATCGTCGGCGAGCCGGGTGAGGACGTCGGCGACCGGCGCGCCGCTCTGGGCGGCCCTGATCATCGTTCTGGCCAGAGCCCCGAGCGCCGGCTCATCGGACAGCGCGGCCCACGCCTCCTCGGGAGGCGCGCCCAGGCGCATCTGAGCCCCCACCCACGAGAGGCGCTCGCCCACCGGGCCCGCGATCGCGACGGCGGTCGTCTCGACGGCCCCGCTCATCGGCTGTCCCGCCCGGAGACAGGCGACGATCAAATCGACGGCGAACGGAAGGTCGGCCCCCATGCGCTCTCTGCGGCGCCTGACCTCGGCCGGCTCCCGCCTGCGGACGGCGACGAACAGGCCGATGGCCGCCACCGTCCCCGCGCACGCCCCCATCAGGCCGCCGAGAAACAGGAACAGCGCGACCCCCACGGGCGCCGCGACGGCCATCCCCCGGCGTGCCGCGCTCTCGCTCATCGACCCGGGGCCTGGTGACCCCCTTACCGGCGTCTCCGACGCCGCCGTCGAAACGATGGAGTTCAGCCGCGCCGCCGGCGAACGGGCAACCGGCCACGTCAGCATGGCCAGCGTGGTCAGGAGCCCGGCCAGTACAGCGATCATGTCCCGCTCCCTCCTCAGCAGACAACCGTGCGGGGCCGTCGTTCACGGCAGCGTCAGCTCCTCCGCCCGGGTGACGAGCCTGTGGGTCCACCAGACGCCGGCGGCGTCGAGGGCGAGCCCCACGGCCAGGCAGACGAACCCCGCCGGGCCGCCGAACAGGAACGCCAGCGGATCCATGCCGAGCCCGGCGGCCATCAGCAGGCCGAGCACGGGCAGGCCCGCCAGCATCCGGGCGGTCGCCCGGGGGCCGGAAAGCTGGGCGGCGACCTCCTCCCGATGAGCCTGTGCTTCCCGAAGAGACGCGCACACCCGTTCCACCAGTGCGGTAAGGCCTCCGCCCACGGCCACGCTCACCCGCCAGCACGCGGCCAGCCGGGCCAGGCCCTCGCCGCCGCGGGCGGGAGCGGCGTTCAGCAGCGCCTGGGCGACATCCCCGCCGTCCCGGGCGGCGGCGACCACCGGGGCGAGCGCCGCCGGGTCGGGTGGGTCGACCGAGGAGACCGCCCGCGCGAGGGCGTCTCCCGGAGTCCTGCCCGCCGACAGCTCGGCTGCCAGGCTCTGGCACAGCTCGATGGACGCCGCGCGCCAGGCCGCCGCCGTCGCCCCCGGCCGTGGGCGGCGGGTGAGCGCGGTCCAGAACCCGCGCATATCCCTTGGCCGCCGTCTCCGTGTGAGCGACGTCAGCCGTGTCGTCCCGGCGTCCGGCCCGGTCCACTCCCAGGCGGCGAGGGCGGCGGCGAGCATCGCGACCAGTGCCGGGACCAGCCCGCCCGGCGGCGTCATGACGGCCACGAGGCCGGGCAGCGCGCTCCCACCGCCTCGAAGGACGGGCAGCGTGCGCGCAACGTCTCGAAAGACGGGCCCCGGCGTGCCCGGCCGTCCGGATCGAAGGTCAGGGCCGGAGCCGCGGTCACCAGGCCGGACGGGCCGCGTTCGAGCACGCAGATCTCGGCGACGCGGCGGCGGCCTCCCCCGGCCTCCCGCGCGAGGTGGATGACGAGATCGAGCGCGGCGGCGATCTGACTGTGCACCGCCTCCCGCGACAGCCCGGCCGCACAGGCCAGAGCCTCCAGCCTCGCGGGCACGTCGGCGGCGTTGTTCGCGTGCAGCGTGCCGCAGCCTCCCTCGTGGCCCGTGTTGAGGGCGGCAAGGAGATCGACAACCTCGGCTCCTCGCACCTCGCCCACGACGAGGCGATCGGGCCGCATCCGGAGGGCCTGCCGTACGAGATCGCGCAGCCCGACCCCGCCCGCGCCTTCCAGGTTCGGCGGTCGTGCCTCCAGCCGTACGACGTGCGGGTGCACGGGCTGCAGCTCGGCGGAGTCCTCGACCAGCAGCAGACGCTCCGCCGGGCCGGCGAGTGAGAGCATGGCGCTCAACATCGTTGTTTTTCCTGTGCCGGTGCCGCCCGTGACCAGGAATGCCAGCCGGGCCGCCATGATCGCGCGGAGCACGGCGGCTCCGCCCTCCGCGGCGAGTTCTTCCACCGTGAACGCCCGCCGTGACGGCAGCCGCAGGGACAGGCAGGTTCCCTCGGCCGCGATCGGCGGGAGCACCGCATGCAGGCGCACGCCGCCCGCGAGCCGGGCGTCCACATAAGGGCACGCGTCGTCGAGACGGCGTCCGGCAGCCGCGGCCAGGCGCTGGGCGAGCCTGCGGACCTCGTCGTCTCCCGGAAACGTCACGCTCGTCCTGCGCAGGCCGTCCCCGTCGTCCACCCACACCTCGCGCGGCCCGTTGACCAGGATGTCCGTGACACCCGGCTCGGCCAGCAGGGCTTCGAGCGGGCCCGCGCCGATGAGATGAGCGCGCAGCGTTCGGGCGACGGCGAGGACCTCGGCGTCGCCGAGCACGGCCCGCTCCGCGCGCAGGGCCGCCGCCACCTGGGCCGCGGTGGGGGCGGCACCGGTCTGCGAGAGCCGTACGCGCACCGCCTCAACGAGATCGGCGGCGACTCCGGGAACGGTCACGGGGTCTTCACGGGTCATGAGCCGCCCGCCCCGGTGAACGGCCGACCGCTCTGGTCGGTCCGATGGCTCCGGTCACTTCGGCGGACCCGGCCGGTCCGCTCGGCCCTGTCGGCCCTGTCGGCCCGGTCGGCCCGGTCGGCTGGGTCGGCCGGGTCGGGTGAGGAAGACCCGGCGAGGAGGGAGTCGAGCAGTTCGGCGCAGAAGCGGCCCAGCGGAGAGCGGCGCAGCGGCGGCGGATCTCCCCGATCGAGCGTCTCCACGAGCCCGCGCACCTCCGGGAGCACACCGACGCACGGGACGGACAGAGAGGCCGCGACGACCTCGGGATCGAGCGCCCCGGCGCGCATCACCAGGCGCAGGTCGCCGGTCCCCGGCCGGAGCAGCGTCACCGTCTGAGCCGCCGCGAGCGCTCCGCGCAGGTCCGCGGGAACGACGACGATCGTCGCGGCGGCCCGGGCGAGCGCCTCGGCCTCGCCTTCGCCGAGATTGCGGGGCAAATCGACCACGATCAGGTCGCAGCCGCGCTGCGCGGCGTCGAGCACGACACGCATCGCCTCCCGGGGTATGCGCACCGGCTCACCGCGATGCGCCGACAACACCGTGAGCTCCCCGAAGGTGGGCAGCGCCTCCTGAAGGGCGGCGAAGCTCACCCTGCCTTCCCTCCCGACGACGTCGGGCCAGCGGGCACCCTGGGCCTCCTCCTGACCGAGCAGCACGTCGACGCCGCCGCCGAGCGGGTCGGCGTCGACGAGGAGTGTGCGCAGCCCGCCGCGGGACGCCGTCAGCGCGAGGGAGGACGCGAGGACTGTGGCACCGGCTCCGCCCTTCCCTCCCACGACGCACAAGACCGTGCCGGCCCTGGTCACGGGCTCGGCGGCGTCGCCGAACTCCTCCACGAGAAGCCGTTCGGCCTCGGGCAGCTCCAGCACGGTGTGCGCCCCGACCGCGACGCATCTGCGCCACATGTCGGGGTCGTCGGCCGCCCGCGTCACGACCACCACGTTCTGCCGGGGTGGCGGACCCGTGGCGGCGAGATCGTCGGCCAGGTCGCCACCGACCACGACCAGCGGGGCCCTCATCCAGTGCGGGCGGGCCTGGGCGGCCGCGTGGGCGACGTCGAGTTCGACGCCCGCGGCGGCGGCGATGCGGAGCAGATCGTCGAGAAGTTCCTGATCGTCGGTTATGGCCAGTGGGCGTGGCATCGGCGTCTCCCTGTCGTCCGGGACGACTCGGCGGTTGGGAGGACCACGATGCGAGAGGCCGCGACCGGCCCGGGCGAGCGAACGCCGTTCTGTGGACGAAGCCCGGCCTGTGGACAGGACCGGGGCAGTTCGGGTCGTCCGCTATAGACCATGGACGGGGTCGAGAAAAAGGGCGACCCCCGCCGGGGGGGAGAGCGGGGGTCGCCTTGCGGTCCGGCTCTGGGGGGTAGAGCCGGTCCCGTATTACAAGAAAGCTTTAAACAAGTAACCAGGACATGGCAAGGGTTCGAACCCCCTCAAGCCACGTCATTCCGGATGGAGACACACCGTATGCTGCCTGATCACGAGAGGTACGTCGAGGTCCTCGCCGGTCTGAGTAAAAATTTTTCCCACAGTCAGCGCGTCAGGTCGACAGGTGCGGTCGCAACGCGTGTGGGGACCGGCCACAAGGAGTCACCGTTCACCCCTTCGTATGCGACAAACGGTATGAATGTGGACAGAAATACAGGAATGACCAAGGTGACGCGTAAAGCTCTTGGACCTAGGGGTTTCCATCCCGGGGAAACGGACGTAAAAAGGGATTACGGACCTGCGGGTTCGTGTACGACATCGGGTACCCACGCGCGACCAGCCGCGGGAGGCGTGTCGAGACGGGCTTGACCCGCTCCGACAGATCAGGTGCACGCTTGGTAGCCCGGTGACACGTACCGGCGACGGCGTTCCACACCAGGGACGCCGTCCGCTTTGTCCGCACCGCGTGCGCATCACGACCCCCGTACGCCAGGGCGAGGCCCCGACGCAGCACCGGTCCAGCAGCCGCCCCCCGCACCGCCGCGACCACGAACCAGGCACTGCCTCAGCACCGCTGCGAACGCCTACCGTGCCCCAAGCGGCCTCGCGACACCAGCGGTGAACCGCCGCCTCCAGCAGCCGCCCACTGCACCGCCACAACCGCGAACCCGGCACCGCGCCATCACCGCCGCGAACACCCACCGCGCCGTGTCGGCCACGCGGCCCGCCATGTGCCCGCCGTACGCGGCGGCCGTACGGGACAGGGGCGGATCAGCGGGACATGGCCTCGCAGATCGCCGTCGTCTCGCGGACGCCGTGGACGACCGCCGAGGCGCAGTGCCTCACCCAGGTGCCGACGCCCTCCCCCGTGCCCTTGAGATAGGCCCTGAGGCCCTCGGCGTACGCGTCGCCGAGGTCGGCGTGGCCCACCTCCACCACGGCGAGCGACTTGGGATCGAGGCCGAGTTCCACCAGCGTGAGCCGCTCGGCGGCGCGGGCGACCAGGCCGTCGGCCACGCCGAACGGGCGCAGCACCACCAGCTCCGCGTGCACGATCGCGGCGAGCACGAGAGCGGGCGCGGTGGAATTCGTGACCAGCCCGGCGAGTGCCGACATGCGGGCCGCGGTCTCCTCCGGCCCGGGCGCCGGGCCGAGCCCGAGCGGATCTGCGGTCGTGGGCGCGGTCCTGGGCCTGCCGGGGTCGGCGGTCAGCCCCGCCGCCGCCAGCGCGTGCAGCCGGGCGAGGACCTGCCGCGGCGCCGAACGCCACGTGGGGGCCAGCCGGCCGAGCTCGGCCGAGGCACGCAGCGCACCCTGTACGACGGGATCGGTCACCTCGCCCATGCGCAGCGGCTCCAGCGGCACGTCGACGCCCTCGATCGCGGCGGAGGCGCGCGCGCCACGCAGCGCCGACTCGGCCGACACCTCGGGTCCGCGCCGGCGCAGCACCCGGTGCCGGTAGAGCCGGTCGACGGCCTCTCGTGCCTCCTGTACGGCCTCGGGCACGCCGGGCAGCCCGGCGATCACGGCCAGGGGATCGCTCACAGCCTCCGACCATACCCGCCGGTAGGGGGTCGTTCGCCGAAGAGGTGCGGCCGTTCAGCGCACGAAGGCGACGCCGGTCTCGGCCAGTTTGTCGCCTATCGATAAGTTGGCAGGTTATAGGCGGTAACCAGACAAAACGCCCCCACCCCGATTACTTGTACTTCACACCGCTCGCCTGGTGAAGTGGGACACGACATACCCCAGCTTGGCCGAGGCGGCCGAACGAGAGACAACCTTTTAGAAGCTACGAAGGAGTACGGAGTGGCCACCGAGACCCCCGGTCAGGAAACCCAGGAGACGCTGTCGAACCTGCTGAGCGAGACGCGCCGGTTCGAGCCCCCGGCGGACCTGGCGTCGGCCGCGAACGTCAAAGCGGACGCCTACGAGGAGGCCGCACAGGACCGGCTCGCCTTCTGGGAGCGCGCCGCGGAGCGGCTGACGTGGGCGGAGCGCTGGGACACCACCCTTGAGTGGAAGCCGCCCTTCGCCAAGTGGTTCATCGGCGGCAAGCTGAACGTCGCCTACAACTGCGTCGACCGGCACGTCGAGGCCGGCCGTGGCGACAAGGTCGCCTACTACTGGGAGGGCGAGCCCGAGGGCGACAGCCGCACGATCACCTACGCCGACCTGCAGAAGGAGGTCGCGAAGGCCGCCAATGCCCTGCAGGAGCTGGGGGTGGGCAAGGGCGACAGGGTCGCGGTCTACATGCCGATGATCCCCGAGCTGCCGATCACCCTGCTGGCCTGCGCCAGGATCGGGGCGATCCACTCGGTGGTCTTCGGCGGCTTCTCCTCCTCCGCTCTCAAGAGCCGCATCCACGACGCGGACGCGAAGGTCGTCGTCACGGCCGACGGCGGCTTCCGCCGCGGCGCGCCCAGCGCGCTCAAGCCGACGGTCGACGAGGCGGTCGCCGAGTGCCCCGGCGTCGAGCACGTCCTCGTCGTACGCAGGACCGGTCAGGACGTCGCGGTCACCGAGCGGGACATCTGGTGGCACGACCTCGTGGACCGTCAGCCCGCCGAGCACGAGCCGGTGCCGCACGACGCCGAAGACCCGCTGTACATCCTCTACACCAGCGGCACCACCGGGAAGCCGAAGGGCATCCTGCACACCACCGGCGGCTACCTCACCCAGGTCGCCTGGACCCACCACGCGGTCTTCGACCTCAAGCCCGACAGCGACATCTACTGGTGCACCGCCGACATCGGCTGGGTGACCGGGCACTCGTACATCGTGTACGGCCCGCTCGCCAACGGCGCGACCAGCGTGATCTACGAGGGCACCCCGGACACCCCGCACCGCGGCCGTTTCTGGGAGATCGTGCAGAAGTACAAGGTCACGATCCTCTACACCGCCCCCACCGCGATCCGTACGTTCATGAAGTGGGGCGACGACATCCCCGCGAAGTACGACATGTCGTCCCTGCGGGTGCTCGGGTCGGTCGGCGAGCCCATCAACCCCGAGGCGTACGTCTGGTATCGCGAGCACATCGGCGCCAACCGCTGCCCCGTCGTGGACACGTGGTGGCAGACGGAGACCGGCGGCATCATGATCAGCCCGCTCCCGGGCGTCACGGCCGCCAAGCCCGGCGCCGCCATGCAGCCGCTGCCCGGCATCGCGGCCGACGTGGTCGACGACCAGGGCAACTCGGTGCCGAACGGCGGTGGCGGTTTCCTCGTGGTCCGCGAGCCGTGGCCGTCCATGCTCCGGACCATCTGGGGCGACGACAAGCGCTACATCGACACCTACTGGTCGCGGTTCGACGGGATGTACTTCCCCGGCGACGGCGCCAAGCGCGACGAGGACGGCGACCTGTGGCTGCTCGGCCGCGTGGACGACGTCATGCTCGTCTCGGGACACAACATCTCCACGACCGAGGTCGAGAGCGCGCTCGTCAGCCACCCGAAGGTGGCCGAGGCGGCCGTCGTGGGCGCCACCGACCCGGTGACCACCCAGGCCATCGTGGCCTTCGTGATCCTGCGCGGCACCGCGGAGGAGAGCGACGACATCGCGGCCGAGCTGCGCGCCCACGTGTCCAAGACGCTCGGCCCGATCGCCAAGCCGCGGCAGATCCTGGTCGTGCCCGAGCTGCCGAAGACCCGCTCCGGCAAGATCATGCGCCGCCTGCTGCGCGACGTGGCGGAGAACCGTTCGCTCGGCGACGTCACCACGCTGACCGACGACTCCGTCATGAACCTGATCGCGCAGAAGCTGCCCACCGCCAAGAGCGAGGACTGATCGCGAGCCGCCTGACCGCGTGAAGGAAGGCGTGGACGCACGACGTCCACGCCTTCCGCATCTCCGCACCGGCCACCGGCCACGGCGCGGCAGGGCACGGCGCGGAGCGGATAGGGCGAGGCGCTGTGAGGCCCGGCGGGGCACGGTGCCAGGCAGGGTGCGGTGCGAGGCGGGGGAGGCGCTGTAAAGCCCGGCGCCGCGCGGTGAGGCGGACACGGTGCCAGGCAGAGCGCGGTGCAAGGCAGAGCGCGGTGCAAGGCAGAGCGCGGTGCAAGGCAGAGCGCGGTGCAAGGCAGGGCACGGTGCGCACGAATCGTTCGAGCCGTCATATTCCGGCCGTGCGCGGGCAGGTCTCCGCGTGCCGCGTCCTTCGAACCGGGTTATCCCCAGGCAGGGGGCTTGACGTACACGTGCGCGGACGGGCACGAGATGATGTTTGATAGTCGCAGATAGGAGATCGCTCATGCCCGAGGACGAATCGCTCGGTGCGCTGGTCGCCCAGGCGAGCCATCACATCTCGACCCTCGTACGGTCGGAGATCGAGCTGGCGAAGGCCGAGCTCAAATTCGACGCGAAGCGGGTCGGCGTGGCCGCCGGGCTGTTCGGCGCCGCGGCCTTCATGGGGCACCTGTGCCTCATCCTGGCCTCGTTCGCGATCGCGTACGCCCTCGTGGCCGTGGGTCTGGCCACCTGGCTGGCGTTCACGATCGTCACGGTGTTCTACCTCGTGGTGGCCGGGCTGCTGGTCCTCGTCGGCTATCGACGGCTCAAGGGGCTGACCGGCATGAAGCGCACGAGACGGAGCCTGCGTGGCCTGGCCGGCCCGGAGGAGGCGGAGGACGGGCTGCCGGAGAGGGTTCCGGCTCCCGCGGCAAGGCCCGCGGCCCCGGCGCCCCCGCCGTACACGGGCCCGACCGCCGGGCAGGTGGGCGCCCACCGGGAGTCCGTGAGCGATGCCGGTTGACGAGACGCTGATCGAGGTCGAGGGCCCCTGGACACACCGTGCGGTGCACGCGGGCGGTGTGCGGTTCCACGTGGCCGAGGCCGGTGAAGGGCCGCTGGTCCTGCTGCTGCACGGGTTCCCCCAGTTCTGGTGGACCTGGCGGCACCAGCTTCCGGCGCTGGCGGAGGCCGGCTACCGCGCCGTCGCCGTCGACCTGCGCGGTTACGGCACCAGCGACAAGCCGCCGCGCGGCTACGACCTGCCCACGTTGGCCGTCGACGCGGCGGGCCTGGTGCGCGCGCTCGGCGAGACGAGCGCGATCGTGGTGGGCCATGACTGGGGCGGGCTGCTGGGCTGGACGATGAGCGTCCTCGACCCGAAGGTGGTGCGGCGGCTGGTGCCCGTCTCGGCGCCGCATCCGCTGCGCATGCGCTCCGCGCTGTTCACCGACCCGCTCGGGCAGCTCAAGGCCAGCCGCTACGCCCTGGGGTTCCAGCTCCCCTTCCTGCCGGAGCGGAAGCTGACCCGCAAGGGCGGCGCCGCGGTGGGCAAGCTCGTCGAGAGGTGGGCCGGACCGCAGTGGCCCGGCGACGGCGTCACACGGGCATACCGGGAGGCGATGCGGCTACCGGCGGTGGCGCACTGCGCGCTGGAGTACTACCGCTGGTTCGCCCGGTCGCAGCTCCGCGCCGACGGCTTCCGCTACGCCCGGCAGATGCGCGCGGAGATCGAGGCGCCGACGCTGCAGTTGCACGGCGCGCTCGACCCGTGCATCCTGCCGCGGACCGCCCAGGGTTCCAGCAGGTTCGTGGCCGCGCCGTACCGGTGGCGGCTGATCGAGGGCGCCGGGCATTTCCCGCACGAAGAGCGCCCGGAGCAGTTCAACACCGAGCTCATCTCCTGGCTCTCCGACCCCGAGCCCGACCGCTGAGCCCTGCCGCTCAGCCCCGCCGCTCAGCCCCGCCGCTCAGCCCCGCCGCTCAGCCCCGCCGCTCAGCCCTGCCGCGGAACCGGGCTACGACCGCCGAGCGGCCCGACCGCGCCCCGATCACGGACCCACCGCCGAGCCCCGCCTGGGGTCCCACCCCTGAAGCCCGGCCGCTACCGCCAGCCCATCCAAGGCACACCCCCGAACCCGGTCAGACCCACGCCCGCCGCTGAGCCCCCGCTTTGCGGCCTCGCCGTCGAATCGGGCCTCTGACGTGCCGTTCGGCGTCAGGAATGGTCCGCCGGCGCCGGTCCCGCACGCCGTCCCTCCACAGCGTGACCGCTCCCAGGCGGCCGCCCCGGCTGCCGGATCGGTACCCGTGATCTTGTAGAAGATAGTAGAAATGTGCCCTGAAGTGGCTCAACTTCCTGGTTGATCTCCGGGCTATCCGGGAGTCGCCGGGGGCTTCGGCCGCTTGGAACCGCCCACGCGCCCTGCGGAGAGACCATGCGTGACCGTGACGAAGCGGGTCGCCCCCGCAATGCACGCCCTCGCGACGAGTACGGCAGGCCGCTTCCCAGAGGCACAGAGGGAGTGCCCCGGGTGCCGGACGACTACGCCCCCGCCGCCGAGGAGGCGCTGGAGGAGGCCAGGAAGCTGCTCGCGGCGGGCCGGCCGTTCCACGCCCACGAGGTGCTGGAGGCCCGCTGGAAGACCGGCCCCGACGAGGAACGCGAGTTGTGGCAGGGTCTCGCGCAGATATGCGTCGGTCTGACGCACATCCAGCGTGGCAACCTCTCCGGCGCCGCCGCACTGCTGACCCGCGGGTCCGCCCGGCTCGGCGCGTACGGCTCCACGCGGCCCTACCGGCTGGACCTGCGGGCCCTGGCCGTGGAGGCCGACGCGGTCACGACCGCCATCGATGAGGGAAACGCCGACGCCGGCTCCGCCATCACCGCCATCCTGACCCGGCTCACCCCCGCGTAGGGACGCTCCCTAGTCGCAGTCCTGGGTGCCCACGCGGACGACGGCGGCGCTGCCGTCCTTGGCGTCGGGCATGACCTCCTCCGCCGTGAGGGCGTAACCCGTCTCGGGCTGGTCGGTCGCGGCAGCGAAGATCACGCCGAACACGCGGCCGTCCGGGCTCAGCAGCGGCCCGCCCGAGTTGCCCGGCTGGACCTTGCCCCGGATGGCATAGACCTCGCGCTCGACCTTGCGCTGGTTGTAGATGTCGTACGACTCGGCGCGCTGCTTGATCCTGATGCGCGCGGCGAGCGGTGTGAAGGGGTGTCCCTTCGGATACCCCGCGATGATCGCGCTGTCGCCCTTGTCGGCTTCCATGTCGAAGCGCAGCGCGTTGATCGGGAGGCCGGGGACGAACAGCACGGCGATGTCGCGCTCGGGGTTGTACAGGACGACCCGGGCGTCGTACTGGTTGCCGTCGTAGTCGGTGACCTTCAGGCCCTCGGTGACTCCGGCGACGACGTGCGCGTTGGTCATGATCCGCTGGCGCGCGTAGACGAACCCGGTGCCCTCGATGCGCTTGCGGCAGCTCGGGGCGGTGCCCTGCACCTTGACGATCGCCCTGCGGGCCCGCACGAGTGCGGGGCTGCTGTTGATCAGGGTCTGGTCGGGCGGGGGCACGTTCTGGCCGCCGATGGAGGTGATGACCTGCGGCCACTCCGAGGTGTTGACGAAGTCCCTGAACTGCTTCTGCAGTGCCCCCACGCCGTCGGGGATGGCCTCGTCGACCGTCTGCCACACGACCGATCCGTTGATCTGGTCCTTGATCAGCGGCTGGCCGATGCTCATCGAGACCATCAGGGAGCCGATCAGCCAGGCGATGACCAGAACCGAAAGACCGCTGGCGACCGAGCCGCCGAAGGCGTCGACCGCCTTGGCCGGCTCCCAGGTGACGTGGCTGCGGGCCACCGCGCCGATGGTCGAGGACGCGAACTGCCCGATCGTCGCGGCCAGGAAGACGATGACGATGGCTAACAGGGCCCTCTCGATGTCACCGCTGACGATCGCTCCGGCCAGGGGCGGTGCGATGAACAGGCCCAGGATGGCGCCGCCGACGAATCCGATGAAGCTGAAGGCCCCGATGATGAAGCCCTGCCGGTAACCGGATACCGCGAAGGCCACCACCAGGCCGATCAGGATGAGATCGAGAAGATCGCCGCGCACAGTTTCCACGGTATAGGCACGCCAGTCGTCGTGTGCGGGCCTCTGCCGGGTCTCGTCGCCATACGCGGCGTACGAACACCCCGCTTACGTGGGCACATGTCCCCGCATATGCCGCGTACGGGCGCCCCGCGGGCTCAGCCCCGCGGGCTCAGCCTCGCGCGGCCAGGTCGACGACCTCGGGGGGAAGATCCTCGATCCGTGAGCGGTCCCAGGGACGCTCGAAGCCGGCCGCGGTCAGCACGCCGTCCAGCACGCCGGCGGTGAACCCCCACACGAGCAGGCCGCGTACGCGGAACGCCACGGACGGGCCGACGCCGCGCGGGTGGCGCAGCCGCAGCCGGTTGGCGGGGTCCACCAGCTCCGCGACCGGGACGCGCTCGACGATCTCGACCTCGTCGGGGGACGCGGCGTGCACGGCGCAGGGCGTGTGCCACCAGGCGAGCACGGGCGTCACCCGGTTGTCGCTGCGCCAGACGTAGAGCTCGGGCATGGTGCCGACGACCTCGACGCCCGAGGGGTCGAGCCCGGTCTCCTCCTGGGCCTCGCGCAGGGCCGCGCCGATCGGGCCGTCGTCATCGGGATCGACGCCGCCGCCGGGGAACGCGGGCTGGCCGGCGTGCGTGCGGCCCTTCGAACTGCGCTGGATGAGAAGGATGTCGGGCCCCTCGGGCCCCTCGCCGAACAGCAGCAGCACCGCGGCCGAACGGCCGGCGCCGTTCGCGGGAGGCCGCAACGCGGTGGGGACAGGGCTGTGCGCGGCCTTCGCGGCCAGCTCCGTCAGCCAAGGGGGAGCCACGACCACCTCCACATCGTCACCCGTGTCGTCACACCACACCGTCACATAGGGCATGCGCGGACCCGGGCGTGCCGTACAACCACGCGAGAGCGTCCGAACTTCCCGACTAACGGGCACTCATGAGAAAGGCCCCGGTCGCACGAGCTTGCGCGCCTCCTCCGGATCGGTGGGGCCGGTGCCGTACGACGGGCAGAGCGCGGCGAGGGGGCACACCCCGCAGGCGGGCTTCCTGGCGTGGCAGATGCGCCGTCCGTGCCAGATCAGCCGATGCGACAACATCGTCCACTCGGACTTGGGGATCAGCTCGCCGACCTCGTGCTCGATCTTCACGGGATCGGTCTCGGTCGTCCAGCCGAAGCGCCTCGTCAGCCGCTGGAAGTGCGTGTCGACGGTGATGCCGGGGACGCCGAAGGCGTTGCCGAGCACGACGTTCGCGGTCTTGCGGCCCACGCCGGGGAGCTTGACGAGGTCTTCCAGCCTGCCCGGAACCTCGCCGTTGTGGCGTTCGCAGAGGGCCTGCGCCATGCCGATGATGCTGTTGGCCTTCGCCCGGAAGAACCCGGTGGACCTGATGATCTCTTCCAGCTCGGCGCGGTCGGCCCCGGCGTAGTCGGCCGCGGTGCGGTACTTCGCGAAGAGCACCGGAGTGACCATGTTGACCCTCTTGTCGGTGCACTGCGCCGAGAGGATCGTGGCGACCAGCAGCTCCAGCGGGTTGCCGAAGTCGAGCTCGCAATGGGCGTCAGGGTAGGTCTCGGCCAGGATCCGGTTCATCCGCCTCGCCCGCCGCACGAGCCCCAGGCGGGTCTCGGCCTGGCGCTGACGCCGTCGGGGAGCGGCCGTGTTCGTCGCCATGCCGCAAGCGTAGGGCCTCGCGTCCCCGGTCCGCTCCCTGGTCATGGCTTGCCACACATGCCACATATCCAGCCTGTATTTGCCAATTTGTCCCTACGCTGCGCAATACACTGTGCCGGTAGGGGGACGACCGGACGCCCGAGCCGGTCGAGCGCGCAATGGGCGTAAGGATAGGTTTCCGCCAAGATTGTGTTGTTTCGCCAGGCACGACGCACACACGTGTGAGCCGGGAGCCACGCCCATGCGACGTAACGGGACACCCCGCAATACGTCGTGGAAGGCGTGGGTCACAATGGCTAGCACGGAGCCGGCGACCGAGCGCGCCCGCAGCAAGGAGGCACCGTGAGCACCGAGGAAGTACTGAGCAAGGCGCCGCTGTTCTCCGCGCTCGACCGTGAGAGCGCCGCGGCTCTGCGTACGAGCATCACAGAGGTGGAGCTGCCCAAGGGCCGCACCCTCTTCAGCGAGAACGAGACGGGCGACCGGCTCTACGTGGTGCTCGAAGGCAAGATCAAGCTGGCGCGCACCGCTCCGGACGGCCGGGAGAACCTGCTGAGCGTGCTCGGCCCCGGCGAGATGTTCGGCGAGCTGTCGCTGTTCGACCCCCGCCCGCGTACGGCCTCGGCCATCGCGCTGACCGACGTGCGCCTGGCCGGGCTCGGCCACGACGACCTGCGGCCGTGGCTGACCGGCCGGCCCGAGGTCGCCCTCCACCTGCTGCGCGCCCTGGCCCAGCGGCTGCGCCGCACCAACGACGTGCTCGCGGACCTCGTCTTCACCGACGTGCCCGGCCGTGTCGCCAAGCAGCTCCTCGACCTGGCCGACCGCTTCGGGCAGAAGACCGACGACGGCATCCGGGTGCACCACGACCTCACCCAGGAGGAGCTCGCCCAGCTCGTGGGCGCCTCGCGGGAGACGGTCAACAAGGCCCTGGCCGACTTCGCCCAGCGCGGCTGGCTGCGCATCGAGGCCAAGGCCGTGGTGATCATGGACAGGGAGCGGCTCTTCAACCGCTCCCGCTGACGCGACGCTAGAGCGTCTTGAGGTAGTTGAGCTGCGCCGCCACCGACATCTCGGCGGCCGGCCACAGTGACCGGTCCACGTCGGCGTAGACCATCTCGACGATCTCGCGTGCGTCTCTCGCACCCCTGCGGATCGCCTCGCGGATCTGCTCAACCCGCTCGCGCCGGTGGGCGATGTACGCGTCGAGCACCGCGGACGGATCGGGCAGTACGGGCCCGTGTCCCGGCAGCAGCGCCGCGGCCTCCAGCATCTCGGCGCCCTGCCTGAGCCTGTCGAGGCTGCGCAGGTAGTCGCCGAGGTCCCCGTCCGGTGCGATGACCGTCGTTCCCCGGCCGAGGATCGTGTCGCCGGTCAGCATCGCCCGATCGCCGGGCAGCCAGAAGCACAGCGAGTCGAACGAGTGCCCGGGCGTGCCGACGACCCGGACCTCCACATCGCCCGCCGTCACCACGTCGCCGTCGGCCAGCCCCTCCTCGCCCAGGCGGAGGCGCGGGTCGAGCGCCCGCACCGGCGCGCCGAGCAGGCGCGCGAGCGTCGCCGCGCCCTCGCTGTGGTCGGGGTGGCCGTGCGTGAGCAGGACGGCGGTCACCCGGCGGCCGTCCACCCGCTCGGCGACCCGCCGCAGGTGCGCCTCGTCGTCCGGGCCGGGATCCACGACCAGTACGGCATCCGCCCCGCCGACGATCCACGTGTTGGTGCCGTCGAGAGTCATCGGCGACGGGTTGGGCGCCAGCACGTTCACGGTGCTCGCCGTGCCCGCGCCGTCGAGGCCGCCGGACGTGTCCGGTCCGGGGATGCGCAGCCCGCTCACTCGCCCGTCCTTCCTGAGTCGGGGTCCGTCCCGGAGATCGTCTCAGGGATCGTCTCGGGGATCGTTTCCGGGATCGTTTCCGGGATCATCAGCACCATCCGCCCGTCCACCTCGGCGGCCTCCGGCAGGATGGTCGTGATCGTCCGGGGGCAGGCGAGCACGTCGCCGGCCGACTCGAACGCCGCCATCTCGGCCAGCGTCCGGAAGGTGGGCGGCAGCATGTGCGCCGTACCCGCCCGCACGGCGGCCAGCGCGTCACCCGGCCGCATCCAGGCCACGCCCGACGCCTCCCCGCCCACGTCACGCGTACGCTGCCCGGGGGGCAGGGCCGCCACGAAGAAGCGGGTGTCGAAGCGCCGGGGCTCCACGGCGGGCGTGATCCAGTGCGCCCACGCCTTGAGCAGGTCGGACCTGAGCACGAGACCCCGCCGGTCGAGGAACTCGGCGAACGACAGCGTGCGCGCGATCAGCGCGAGGCGGTCGGACTCCCAGTCCGGGCCCGTCGTGTCGGTCACCACCGTGTCACGGCCGGGCCCGGCCAGGAGCACGCCCGACTCCTCGAACGTCTCGCGTACGGCGGCGCAGACGAGGCCCCGGGCCGTGCTCTCGCCGGCCCGGAAGACCTCGCCCCACTCGGCGGGCGACGGGCCCGCCCAGGCCACGCGGTGATCGGCGTCCCGGGGGTCGACCGATCCGCCGGGGAACACGTAGGCGCCGGCGGCGAAGGCCATCGTGGTCTTGCGCCTGAGGAGGTACACCTCCAGGGGGTCGTCACGCAGCAGCACGACCGTGGCCGCGTCCCTGGCGGGGGCGGGAGCCAGGCGGCCGGCGAGGATCTCCCGCGCCCGCTCGCCGACCTCGCCGGGCAGCGGAAACCCCATGAGGCCCTCCAGAACAACAATCGGTCGACCGGACCCCATGCTCTCCCACGCGTTCGCGGAACCGCAAACCCCGGTTCCGGCCGGCCGTACGGTCAGCGGACCTCCGCGATGACCTCCACCTCGACCGGGGCGTCGAGCGGGAGGACCGCCACGCCGACCGCGCTCCTCGCGTGCTTGCCCGCCTCGCCGAACACCTCGCCGAGCAGTTCGCTGGCGCCGTTGACGACCTGCGGCTGCCCGGTGAAGCCGGGAGCGCTCGCGACGAACCCGACCACCTTCACGATCCGCACGACCTTCGACAGGTCGCCCACCAGCGCCTTGATGGCCGCCAGGGCGTTGACCGCGCAGATGCGCGCCTGCTCCTTGGCCTCCTCGGCCGAGACCTCCGCGCCGACCTTGCCGGTGACGCCCAGCTCGCCCTTCACGAGCGGAAGCTGGCCCGAGGTGTAGACGTGGTCACCCGTCCGTACGGCGGGCACGTACGCGGCCAGCGGGGGCACGACCTCGGGCAGCGTGAGCCCGAGCTCGGCGAGCCTCTCCTCCGGGGTGGCCATCACTTCGGCCGCTTCATGTAGGCGACGAGCTGCTCGGGGTTGGGCCCCGGAATGACCGAGACGAGCTCCCACCCGTCTTCGCCCCAGTTGTCCAGAATTTGCTTCGTGGCGTGCGTGAGCAACGGCACGGTGACGTATTCCCACTTGGTCATGGGCAAAGGCTATCGATGCGCGGCGCGCCGGGGACGCTCAGGAACGCGAAACCCAGGACCACGAGCGGCGTCAACAGCACCGATTCCACGGCCGGTGCCTTCTCCGCCGGCCGTGCCGGGAATGCACCCATTGGCGAACTCTTACCCGATCCACGCGCAAGCCGTACCTCGGGGTTCCGACTGTGGACGACCGGCGCGAATCGGCATGTGACGCTTGGGTAGCCTTCCTCACGTGGGCGAGTGGAGCAGGCACGCCGACGGGAACCACCGCGCGACGATCCGCGGACGCGATCTCGCCGGCCGTCCGGAGGAGGCACGGTGAGTCAGCCGACCGGCAGTCGCGGCGGGAGCAACGGGGAGGCCCGTGACACCGACTGGGACGGCGTGCGCCTGCACATAGTGAGCGGCAAGGGCGGCACGGGGAAGACGACGATCGCCGCCGCGCTCGCGCTCGCCCTCGCGGCGGGCGGGCGCAAGGTGCTGCTCGTCGAGGTCGAGGGACGGCAGGGCATCGCCCAGGCGTTCGACCTGCCGCCGCTGCCGTACGAGGAACGCAAGATCGCCGTGGCCCCCGGCGGCGGGGACGTGTACGCGCTGGCCGTCGACCCCGAAGAGGCCATGCTCGAATATCTCGAGATGTTCTACGGCATCAAGCGCGTGGGCAAGGCGCTGACCCGCATGGGCGTGGTCGACTTCGCCACGACCATCGCCCCCGGCCTGCGGGACGTCCTGGTCACCGGCAAGACCAGCGAGGCCGTACGGCGCCGCGACAAGCAGGGCCGCAGGGTGTACGACGCGATCGTCATGGACGCGCCCCCGACCGGCCGGATCGCCCGGTTCCTGAACGTGACCCAGGAGGTCGCCGGGCTGGCCCGGGTCGGGCCCATCAAGAACCACGCCGACCTGGTGCGGGGCGTCCTCGCCTCCCCCGAGACGGCGGTCCACTTCGTGACGCTGCTGGAGGAGATGCCCGTCCAGGAGACGCTCGACGGCATCGAGGAGCTGCGCGCGACCGGCCTGCCGGTGGGCGGCGTGTTCGTCAACATGGTGCGCCCCGCCGGGCTGCCCGAGGGCGTGCTGGAGGCGGCCGCCCAGGGACGGTTCGACTCCGCCGAACTCGCGCTCGGCCTCAAGGCGGCCGGGCTGACGGACGCCACGGCCGACGCCTCCGCGGTCGCCGAGGCGCTCGCCCGCGAGGTGACCGAGCACGCCCTGCGGACCGAGCTGGAAAAGCGCGAGCGCGTCGCGCTGGAGGAGGCCGGCGTGCCGCGGTATGACCTGCCGCTGCTGCCCGACGGCGCCGACCTGGCCGGGCTCTACGAGCTGGCCGACGCCCTGCGCGCCCAGGGTGCCGCGTGACCTTCCGACCGAACGCAAGAGCGAAAGGCTGAGCTGTGACCAGGACGGCGCCCGCGCTGGACATCGACGCGATTTTGGATGATCCGGACACCCGGATCATCGTGTGCTGCGGCTCGGGCGGCGTCGGCAAGACCACGACGGCCGCGGCCCTCGGGCTGCGCGCCGCCGAACGTGGCCGTTCGGTGGTCGTCCTGACCGTGGACCCCGCCAGGCGGCTGGCCCAGGCCATGGGCCTGACCGAGCTCGACAACACCCCCAGGCGCGTCGACGGCGTGGACGGCGCCGGAGAGGCCGGCGGCGAGCTGCACGCCATGATGCTCGACATGAAGCGGACCTTCGACGAGATCATCGAGGCCCACGCCGACCCGGAGCGCGCCCAGCAGATCCTGACGAACCCCTTCTATCAGTCGTTGTCGTCCAGCTTCTCCGGCACGCAGGAATACATGGCCATGGAGAAGCTGGGCCAGCTGCGCCGTTCGAACGAGTGGGACCTGATCGTGGTGGACACCCCGCCGTCGCGGTCGGCGCTCGACTTCCTCGACGCCCCCGAACGCCTCGGCCGGTTCCTGGACGGCAGGCTGATCCGCATTCTCACGGCACCGGCGAAGGCGGGCGGGCGCAGCGCGTTCAAGCTGCTCAACGCCGGTTTCGGCATGGTCGCGGGCATCCTGACCAAGGTGATCGGCGCCCAGGTGCTGCGCGACATCCAGATGTTCGTCACCGCGCTCGACGCGGTGTTCGGCGGTTTCCGCCAGCGCGCCGAGCAGACCTACCGGCTGCTCCAGGCGCCGGGCACGGCGTTCCTCGTCGTCGCCGCGCCCGAGCGCGACGCGATGCGTGAGGCGTCCTACTTCGTGGAGCGGCTGGCCGACGAGCGCATGCCGCTGGCCGGGCTGGTCGTCAACCGCGTACACCGGCCGCTGGCGCCGTCACTGTCGGCGGCGCGCAGCTCCGCCGCCGCGGAGGACCTGGCCGCCAGGGGCGAGCACGATCTCACCGCGGCCGTGCTGCGGTTGCACGCCGGAAGGATGCAGCTCGCCTCACGGGAGCAGCGTCAGCAGGAGCACTTCACCTCGGCGCACCCGACGGTGCCCATCGCACAGGTGCCCGCCATGCCCGAGGACGTGCACGATCTGGCGGGACTTCGCCAGATCGGGCAACTCCTCGCGTCCTGAAGCCGCGGCGTCTTCTGAAGACGCGACGTTCTTCGAGGACGCGACATCCGGCGTCCCGCTTCGCCGCGGGACGCCGCGCCGGGCTCAGCCGGCGATCAGCTCGTTGGTGCGCTCGTACTCTTCCTTGGCGGACTCCAGCAGGTCCCGCCAGGACTCCACGTCCGGCCTGCGCCTGAGCAGCGCACGCCGTTCCCGCTCCGTCATCCCGCCCCACACCCCGAACTCGATGCGGTTGTCCAGCGCATCGGCGAGGCACTCGGTACGGACGGGGCATCCACGGCAGATGAGCTTTGCCCGGTTCTGGGCGGCGCCTTGCACGAAGAGTGCGTCAGGATCCGCACCTCGGCAGGCGGCACGGGAGGTCCAATCCGTGATCCACATGTTCGACCCCACTCCCCTTAGGTGGTCAGTCGTCGTTTCGGCCGACGGGCGCGGGCGTCGGGCCTCCTGGTTGCAGTAGCCGCAGAGGAGAAAGTACGCAACGAAACGATCGAACCGACATACCCCGGGGGGACCAAATTCGTGCATGGTCATGTCAGGCCATGTGGCCGGGAATGACTAGTCCCCCCCGCCGAAGGGTAATGCGGACCTGTGAGGTCGATGCCGGGAGAGTCACCAAACGGACGTACCCTTGGATCCGTGCAAGCTCACGGCAAATCTCTGGCATCCCGGACAGGTGCTGCCCTGCGCCTCGTCGGCGCCGCGGGCGTCGCGGGAGTGCTGGCGGCGGCGATTGCGCTACCCGCCGTGGGCGGGGCCGGCGTCACGGTCAAATCGAGCATCGAGACCCTGAGCCTCAAGCCGGCGAAGCTCGACGAACCGCCACTTCCCGAGAAGACGGTCCTGCTCGACGCGCACGGCAAGCAGATCGCCCAGTTCTACTTCGAGAACCGGGAATCGGTCTCGATGGACCGTATCGCACCGATCATGCGGAAAGCGATCGTGGCGATCGAGGACTTCCGCTTCTACGAACACGGCCCGCTCGACGTCGAGGGCACCACCCGCGCCCTCGTCAGGAACATCACCACGGGCGGGGTCACACAGGGCGGCTCGTCCATCACTCAGCAGTACGTGAAGCAGGTGCTGTACAACAAGGCGGAGACCGACGAGCAGAAGGCCGCCGCCGTCGCGCCGACCGTCGGCCGCAAGCTCAACGAGATCCGCTACGCCATGGGGATCGAGCAGAAGTACAGCAAGGACGAGATCCTCAACCGCTATCTCAACATCGCCTACTTCGGCGCCAGCGCGTACGGCATCGAGGCGGCGTCCAAGCGCTTCTTCGGCAAGCACGCCTCCGAACTGAACCTTGCCGAGGCCGCCACGCTGGCGGGAGCCGTACAGGACCCGAACGCCACCGACCCCAACCGGGGCAAGGAGTTCCGCGACCGGCTGCTGGCCCGGCGCAACGTCGTGCTCGACCGCATGAAAGAGCTGAACATCATCACCGAGGCCGAGCGCGACGCGGCCAAGAAGAAGAAGCTGGGGTGGAAGGACAAGGAGATCCCCGGCGGCTGCGAGGAGAGCGACTACCCGTACTTCTGCCTGTACGTGCGCAATGAGATCCTCAACGACCCGCAGTTCGGCAAGACGCAGAAGGCCCGGCAGGACTTCCTGGCACGCGGCGGCCTGACGATCAGGACCACGCTCGACCCGAAGATGCAGAAGGCCGCGGAGAAGGCCATCAAGAAGTACGTCTTCCCGAGCGACAAGCCGGTCGCCTCCGAGGCGCTCGTCGAGCCCGGCACCGGAGCCATCAAGGCGATGGCCTCCAGCCGGAAGTTCGGCACCAGCAAGAAGAAGAACGAGATGTCGATCAACGTCGTCGCGGACGCCGCGCACGGCGGCGGCACGGGCTTCCAGGCCGGATCGACCTTCAAGATGTTCACGCTGGTGACGGCGCTGAAGGAAGGCTACAAGTTCAAAGACGGCTTCAACGTCGGCAGCACCTATACGGCGCCCAGCTACTCCGCGTTCAAGGACTGCAAGGGCAACAACGTCGGCGACATCAAGACCCCGCTGCACAACGCGGAGGGCCACGGCGGGTTCCTGACCCTGCAGACCGGCACGTGGGGCTCGGTCAACACCTTCTTCCTCACCCTTGAGCAGAAGGTCGGCCTCTGCGACGTCGTGAAGACCGCCAAGGACTTCGGCATCAAGCGCGCCGACGGCGGCAAGCTTCAGGAGTTCGAGCCGTTCACGCTCGGCTTCAACGAGATGGACCCGGTCACCGTCGCCACGGCGTACGCGACGCTGGGCGCCCGTGGCAAGTACTGCGCACCGATGGCCATCACCGAGATCACCGACCGCTTCAACAAGGTGACCTCGTTCAAGCCCAAGTGCAAGCAGGTCGTCGAGGCCGCGGTCGCCGACGCGGCCACGAACATCCTGTCGGGCGTGTTCACCAAGGGCACCATGTCCGGCGTCGGCGGCATCGGCAGGGACGCGGCCGGCAAGACCGGTACGGGCGACGTCTCCCGCACCGTCTGGTTCGCCGGGTTCACCCCCGACCTCGCGGGCGCGGTCAGCCTCGGCGACCCGCGCGGCCCGGTCCGCTACCCGCTGAGCAACCGCGTCATCGGCGGCCGGTCGTACGGCTCGGTCTTCGGCGCCAGCATCCCGGGCCCGATCTGGAAGGACACCTTCCTCGCGGCGCTCAAGGGCGTCGAACCCTCGTCGTTCGTCAAGCCGGACATGGAGAGGTTCGGCGGCTGCGCCCACCAGTGCGCTCCCCCGCCGAAGCCGAAGTCCGAGCGGGGCGACGGCGACGGACCCGGTGACGGTCGCGGAGGCGGTCCCGGCGGCGGTCCTGGCGGCGGTGGCCCCGGCGGCCGTGGCGGCGGGCACGGTGGCGGGCCCGGCGGTGGCCGCGGTCCGGGTGGCGGCGACGCGCCCTTCGACCCGTTCGGGTGATCTTCCCCTGATGTCCCCTGATGGGCCGCTCCTCTCGCCGAGGAGCGGCCCATCGCCGTTTCCGGCCATGAGATATCCGGCCGTACGGTTTGCGGCCGTGAGGTTCTCGGCCCGTGAGTTTTTCCGGCCCGTGAGCTTTGCGGGCCGTGAGGCTTCCGGGCCGTGAGCTTCGCGGGCCGTAAGGCGGAGTTTCCCCGCCCTGGCCTTATCGCCGAGTCCCCTGCCGGGCCCCTTCCGGCGTCGGCCGATTCGCGGCGGTCAAGCGGAGTTCCAACCCTTTCGGACGGGGATCTCCTGCCTCGGGCTTCCGGCCGGAGTCCCCGGCCCTCAGGCGGACAGACGGGCGCGTACGGCCTGGGCGACCCGGCCGCCCTCGGCGCGGCCCGCGACCTTCGGGTTCAGGATCTTCATGACCTGGCCCATGGCCTTGGGGCCCTCCGCGCCGCTCTCGGCGATCGCCGCGTCGACGAGCGCGTTCAGCTCGTCGTCGCTGAGCTGGGCGGGAAGGTACTCCTCCAGCACCGCCTGCTCGTCCAGCTCCGCCTGGGCCTGCTCCGCCCGCCCGGCGCCCGCGAACGCCTCGGAGGCCTCCCGGCGCTTCTTGGCCTCGCGGGTCAGCACCTTGATCACCTCGTCGTCGGAGAGCTCGCGAGCCTCCTTGCCGGCGACCTCCTCGACGTTGACGGCGGCCAGAGCCATCCGGATGGTCCGGACCCGAACCTCGTCACGGGCCTTCATCGAGGCCGCGAGGTCGGCCTTCAGCTTGTCCTTCAACGCACTCATGCGTCCATCTTGCCGTGCTCGGGCTCCCGTCTTCGCCAGGTTATGCGGGAGGCGGGCCATACGTCGGGCATCATGGCTGTGTGAGGAAAGCAGCCGCGATTCCCCTGTCCGTGCTCGGCCTCGGCATTGCCGGTGTCGGCTACGCCTCGGTGATCGAACGAAACTGGTTCCGGCTGCGCCGGTTCGATGTCCCCGTCCTGGCCCCGGGTCAGCGGCCGGTCCGGATCCTGCAGATCTCCGACCTGCACCTCACGCCCCGGCGCCACCGGCTGATCTCATGGGTACGGTCGCTGGCCGCGCTCAACCCCGACCTCGTCGTCAACACCGGCGACACGCTGGCGCACCCCGACGCCGTCGAGTCGTACATGTACGCCGTGGAGCCCCTGCTCGACCGGCCGGGTCTGTTCGTCTACGGCTCCAACGACCTCTACGCCCCCCGGCCGAAGAACCCCGCCCGCTACCTGTGGCGTACGTCCAAGGGGGACTCCCGGCAGCACGTGCCGACCCTGCCGTGGGCCGAGCTGGGCGCCGCGATGCGGGAGGCCGGCTGGCTGGACATGAACAACACCACGGCCCGCCTCAAGGTGGCCGATCTCGACGTCCACGTGGGTGGCATCCACGACTCCCACATCGACAGGGACCGGTACGACGAGATCGCGGGCCAGGCCCCGATGGACGCCGATCTGCGGCTCGGTGTCATGCATTCGCCCGAGCCGCGCAACATGTCCCGCTTCGCCCAGGACGGATATCAGTTGCTGCTGGCCGGGCACACCCACGGCGGACAGCTCTGCATCCCCTTCTACGGCGCTCTTGTGACCAACTGCGGCATCGACCGCGCCCGGGTCAAGGGGCTGAGCAGGCACGAGAGCTCCTGGCTGCACGTGTCTGCCGGGCTCGGCACCTCGCCGTACGCACCCGCGCGATTCGCCTGCCCGCCAGAGGCGACCCTGCTGACGCTCGTCCCCCGCCGCCCCGTCGCGGCGGATGACACAAGCAGCCGCAAAGTCCGCTAGACTTGCCGAGGCGCAGGACGAAAAGTCCAAGCGACCGGGGTGTAGCGCAGCTTGGCAGCGCGCTTCGTTCGGGACGAAGAGGCCGTGGGTTCAAATCCCGCCACCCCGACCAGGTAGTTGCAGGTCAAGGGCCTGATCGCTGGAGACAGCGGTCAGGCCCTTGATCGTTTGACCGTAGTTTGACCGTCGGTCCGAACGCCGCCAGGGGACCCTGACGGGTTCAAACGAGTTCTCCTGGGCACCTTGATCACTCCGCCCCGGCCACCGGCCATCGACGGTAGTTCAAATCACCCGGCATGACTCTCCGCACTTTCTGCGACACGAGGGGTTGCCTTCGCTCCACGAGCAGGTGTGAGCTGACGTCATGCACCGTTGGGACCCCGTCAATCCCCGCCAACTCGCCCCCCTCAAGCGGATCTCAGCCGGCGAAGATCTCAGTGGGCCTGACGACGTGCCCGAACAGCACTCGGCACGTGCGCTTCGCAACCGAGGGCTCGTCGAGATCTCAAAGCGGCGCGGCACATGGAAGGCCGTGATCAGCGAGGCGGGCCGCTTCTACCTGGAGCACGATCATCGGCGTGATCCCTCCGCCAATGAGGTAATCGCAAGGGCCTACGGAGAGATGGCAGATAGTGGCAGCGAAAACCCCAGCGCCTTAGCCCGACTGCTTGTTACGTGACCGTGATCCGCCGGTGTAGGGCGCTGCCCGACCAACTCCACCTACGTTGATCCTGTCCCGTCCGTCCCGCTCAAATCTCGTCGAGCGCGACCCAGGCGCCGTTGAGGAAGGGGGCCTGGACACCACTATGCTGCTCGGCCCACCTGAATGCGGACTCGACCCTGGTCATCACCGAGGTCGCATAGGCACTGTCGAGAATGTCGATCTCGCTTGCAAGATCGGTTCTGCCCTGAGCTTCGAGAGCCTCATGCAGTGCCTTCCGAGCCTTCTCATCTCCGTGTAGGAGGTAGTTGCGCCAAGCGTTGAGCTCGTTAAAAAACTTTCGATGCTCCTGCGGGAGGCCGAACCTATCGTCGCGTCCAAGGGCACGCGCTGCATTGCGCAGGCCACTCCAGCGATCAATCCACGTGCCGTTCGGAGTGAGTCCAGCCTGTAGGAAGACCCAGTTGACGTAGCCTTCAGCGGCTCCCTGAGCCAGAATCAACGTTGAGATCACGGCATCTCTTTCACGCTGCCTACGTTCCATACCGGATAGGCCCGCTGCTAGCTCTTGATCCGCCTCCCTGGCGAACCGTTGAGCAGCAAGAGCCCGCGCTTTCGCCTGTCTAAAGAGGACCTGGCTGCCGTTGTACCCGTGTGTCACGAGGTCATCGTTGCAGAGACCTGTTGGTTAGGCAGACCCTCAGTCGGCAGTCGTCCTCGGACGCCGCGACGTATCCCAGAGCGTACTCAAGTCCCTGGTGCAAGAAGAGTTGAGAGCCCCGACCGTTTCCGTGGCGTCGGGGCCCTTGTTACTTCCGGGTTCAGCTGCTGGAGCCGAAGGCTCCTCGTACGTTCTCCTTGTCAGCTCCGATCAGAACGAGCAGCTCGATGGTCGGCACGCGATAGGTGTCGCCGACCTTGATGACGCGACAGGGGAACTCGTCCCGCTGGACCAGGCGATAGGCGGTGTTCCTGCTCAGACCCAGAGCGCGAGCCGCCAGAAGGAGCGGTACGACGGCGGGCAGGGCCTGTACCTCGGCAAGAGTCAGCGGCTTCATGGAGTGTCCTCCTTGGCTCCGCCGTCGAGAGTTGGGGACCCATCCGCGTGACAAGTCGTCGGGCCGAAATTCACCGGCCCTGTCGATCTCCGAGAGTGCGGTTCCCCTGGGAGGAGCCTGTCTCGGGCGAGTTCGCAGTAGTCGGCGTTGAGTTCGATGCCGGCGAACTTCCGGCCGAGTTGCCGGGCGGCAATGCCGGTGGTGCCGCTGCCGGTAAACGGGTCCAGGACGGTGCCGCCGGGGCGGCAGCCGGCAGCAATGGCCTTGAGCGGGATGTCGATCGGGAATGCCGCGAAGTGCGCCCGCAGTGGCCGGGTGGGGATCGACCAGACGTCCCCGGGGTTCCTGCCGTTGGGGTGCGCGGCGGCATGCCGCTCACCCGTGGGCCGCATCGCCGCGCCATGCCTCGGGCCAGCCGTGTCCTCGCCGTCGCTGCCGTACTTGCCGGGCGGAGGCCAGGCCGTCGTGATGCTGTTCGGCTTGTTGCCCCCGGCTCGTGCCCGCCTGGACATCGGACGGTCGCCGATGTAGGGCTGACGGACCGGGTCGAGGTCGAACCAGTACCGCTGCTGTTTGACGAGCAGGAAGATCAGCTCGTACCGGTTGGACATCCGGTCGCGGACGGACTGCGGCATCGCGTTCGGCTTGCTCCACACGATCGCGTTGCGAAGGATCCAGCCGTCCTCCTGCAGGGCGAAGGCGACCCGCCACGGCATGCCGAGCAGGTTCTTCGGCAGCACGGCCTGCCGGGCCTTGGGTCGTACCTCGGGCTGGCGCGAGTTGTAGTCCTTGCCGCGGGACCACCCGTCGGAGTTGGCCGCGTAGCAGTCTCCAAGGTTCAGCCAGAAGGTGCCGTCGTCGGCCAGCACCCGGCGGGCCTCGGCGAAGGTGGCCAGCAGGGTGTCGACGTAGTCCGGCGTGGGCTCCTGCCCGTACTGGCCCTCACAGTAGTTCCGCAGTCCCCAATACGGCGGACTGGTGACTATGCAGTCCACCGAGCCCTCGTCCATCTCGGCCAGCACCTCGCGCGCGTCCCCGTGGTAGATCGCCGCGTGCTCGTCGTGCCAGTACGGCTCGCGTATCCCGCTCATCGACGGCCCCCGACGGCCCAGATCGCCCACAGGACGCGGGCGACGCTATCGGCTCGACCCGCGGTGTCCCACCACCCGAAGGGCCTGGGAACGACGCAGAACCCGGCGTCCCACAGGTCGGTGCCGGATTCCTCGATGCGGGTGTAGGCGATCAGGCGCCGGTAACCCATCTCTCGGACCAGGGGCCAGACGGAACCGAGCAGCGCTCGACTGGCGTCGGATGTGCCGTCGGTGGCCAGGGCGAGGACCTCGGCGGTTTCGCCGTCATCGAAGGCCCCAGCGCTGGGCCAGCTGATGAGCACGACACCAACGAGCGTGCCGTCACCGCTCTGGGCACCGAGAGCGAACGCGGAACCGGCTGGCGAAGCGAGGCGGGGCTGGGTCCAGGCGATGAATGCCCGCGCGGTCTGGATCGGCACCGGCGAAATCACCAGCCGACGATTCTCCAGACGCTCCGGGCTGTTCAGGCCCTCGCGCTCATTGGCGATTGTCTGCTTGTCATTCCTGCTTTCCATCGTGTAGTCGGGACACGTTTCTCCGGATGCGTGCGCCGTCGGCCCGCCAGTCGGGTCGACGGCGCATGACCAGGACAGCAGAAACCTCAGAGACTACTCAGAGAGGGCAACCATCAGATCAGACTCTGAGGCGGATGGCACTATCTCTGAACAGCTCAGAGATAGCGAATAGCGGGCTGCAAGAAATCTCTGACTTGAGAGCGGTCAGCCAGTGAGGTGACGCCTTTGCACGCCAATGCACGGGCAGGCGTTTGCCTGGTTGAAAGGGTAGAACGACGAATTCACCGGCCCCGAGAGGAGGCTCCACGCGCGTGCGCGCACGCGCGGGCGGGCGCGGGTGGGATGTTCGGCGGACGATCGGGGCGGACATCTGCCGGGGGCCCGGCAATAATTATCGACCGACATTCGATCACCACAATGACCGGAGACGACCTCGCCGCCCTGTATGCCCTTGCACACGACCCCGACACCGGCTGGATGGCCCAGGCACTGTGCCTGATGCACCGAGCCGATTCTGACGTGATTGCCGTGAAATGAGAGGAGGTGCGCTGCGAGCTGGGATGATGGGAGTTCTCTACGCTTCCAAGATCCGCAGTCGAAGGACACCTCGTAAGTGCGATTGTTTCATGCCGCTGCCAGGACCCACGCGCGCTTCGACGACGAACACGTGATCGCCTACGCCGGGCTGGAGCCGGTGATGCGGCTGGCCGAGCGCATCGACCTGGGCGGGCTCGTCGACGAGCACGTCGCGATCGCCGACCGGGTCGGCGTCAACGCGGCCGCGAAGATCAGCTCGATTGTGGCCGGGATGGTCGCCGGAGCCGACTCCATCGCCGATCTGGACGTGTTGCGGCACGGCGGCATGGACAAACTGTTCGACGACATCCGCGCCCCCTCCACACTGGGCTCGTTCCTGCGCTGCCTGAGGTGGGGGAACGTCCGCCAGATCGAGAAGGTCTCCCGCGAGGTGCTGGGCCGTCTGGCCGCGCACACGCCGCTGCTGCCCGCAGCCGGCACGGTCGCGTTCCTCGATGTGGACTCGATGCAGAAACGCACCTACGGACACGCCAAACAAGGCAGCGAGTTCGGGCACACGAAGATCGGCGGCAAGAGTGTGCTGGTGCGCGGGTTGAACGTGCTGGCCTCGGTGCTGTCGACGCCGCTGGCCGCCCCGGTCATCACCGGCACCCGGTTGCGTGGCGGGAAAGCGAACTCAGCCCGCGGCGCGCAATCGTTCGTGGCCGAGTCGATAACGGCCGCGCGGGCGGCGGGCGCCACCGGCATCCTCCTCCTGCGCGCTGATTCGACGTTCTACGCGGCGGGCGTCATCGGCGCCTGCCGCCGCGCGGGCGCGCACTTCTCGGTCACCGCGAAGATGGACCCGAAGATCAAGGCGGCGATCGCCGTCATCGACGAGGACGCCTGGACGCCGATCACCTACCCGGGCGCCATCTTCGATGAGCAGGCCGGATGCTGGGTCTCCGACGCCGAGATCGCCGAAGTCTCCTCCACCGCGTTCACCTCGAAGAAAGGCCGGGCCGTCACGGCCCGGCTGATCGTACGCCGGGTCAAGCGGCTCAACCCGCAGACGATGATCGGCCAGGACGAGCTGTTCAGCACCTACCGGTACCACGCGGTGTTCACCGACAGCCCGTTCCACCTGGTCCAGGCTGAAGAACAGCATCGTGACCACGCGATCGTCGAACAGGTCTTCGCCGACCTGAACGGCGGCCCGCTCGCGCATCTCCCCTCGGGTGACTTCGCCGCGAACGCCGCCTGGGTGACCTGCGCGGCGATCACCCACAACCTGCTGCGCGCGACCGGCTGCCTGGCCGGTGGCGTGCACGCCAAGGTGCGGGGCACCACGCTCCGCCGGCGTCTGATCGCCATCCCCGCTCGCCTGGCCCGGCACGGACGCGGCCACGTCACCGTCCACCTACCCGAGCATTGGCGCTGGCGGCAGGCGTGGATGAACATCTTCGACGCCGTACATGACCCGCCGCCCGCCGAAGCGGTCTGACCAGCCCGAAGTCTCGGTCACCACCCGCGCGACGACGGCCCCCAGCGGTCACCCGCGCCACCGGCGCATGAATCTCCGCCCCCGAGCCCCTGCGGACATGTGGACAAGCTGCGACCCGAGCGCAGCGGCCCCCGCCTGCCTGGGAAACAGCACGTCACCTGACGAAACGGCCCGCGGAACGAAATCGGCCCAGAAACCGATCACAAGGACTCACGCGGTGCATCCAGGCTGTGTCCCGAGACCGACTTGGAGATCTTCCGTAAGAGGGACAGCGGCCGGACGCCGGCAAGAAGATCTGCCGCCGATGCGAGGTCCGCGCGGAGTGCCTCACCTACGCGCTCGATCGCGGCTTGACAAGTGTGTGGGGCGGCAGGCCGAGCGAGAGCGCGGCCGGATACGGCGCACCCACGTCTCAAGCCGTAACAGCAAGCCCGCGGCCTGGTTTCGGTTCGGCGAACAACCGCGAACCGTAACCATCTCCTCACACTGTCTATGGGAACGCGGCGTGTAGTTGACCGTGGCGCAACGATAGGACGAGCGCCACGCACGATGTTCAAGGAGAAGCCTGGATGCCCCCAAGAGACGCAGAGTCGTCTTTGCGCGGATCAACCGCCGCCGTCCCAACCAGGACACGATCGCGATGCGGGGCTTCGCGGAGGACATGACCCAACTCGCGCGGAGCCGCCGTACCCAGTACGTCGAGCCGGGGGACGGTACGAGCCCGCCAAAGACGTGGTTCGCGGCCGACATGGTGGTCCAGGGCAACTTCCTGTCTGGGACGACAACTTTCGCAACGGCACAGGCCGATGGATCGTGGCGGTCAAGATGATTAGTGAAGGCGTGGATATTCCGCGTCTCGCAGTTGGCGTATACGCGTCGAAGATCCAGCGCACCGCGTCGGAGGCGTCGGTGGTGAAGCGCACCAGGGCAGCCACTCCGACCCCGCCGCCCCGTTCTCGGCCCGCTCCCGCGCGTGGTAAGGCGCCGTCGGCAGGACCGCGTCACGTCAATGCTCCTGTTGTTAGTGGTCGGGGGCGTCTGTGCCCTCACTAAGTTCACGTCAACCCAGGTGAAGCCATTGCCTCTCGTAGATATCGGCGCGGCACTTGCGCCGCCCACGTGCAGCCAGAGAAGGATCTTTGGATGCTGGTGGCCGGGTCATTTGCACGGTGAGGTGTATGGGACGTCGTCGCCGATGTAGCGCTGCCATTCTTTAATGCCGAGGTTGTTCTTGGTAATGGCGCAGATTCGTTGGATTGCCTTGGCCACGTTTGTCTCCCATAGCAAAACTGCACGATCCGCACCGGCGCTGGCCAGGGTATGCCCGTCCGGGCTGAACGCCACCGAGTAGACAGCGCCGGTGTGGCCGGTCAGGGGCCGGCCCAGTGGTGCGGCCCGGGCAGGGTCAGAAACGTCCCACAACCGAACAGAGCTATCCCAACTGGCGCTGGCCAGGGTATGCCCATCCGGGCTGAACGCCACCGAGAAGACGTGGTCGGTGTGGCCGGTCAGGGGCCGGCCCAGAGGTGCGGGCTGAGCCGGATCAGAAACGTCCCACAACCGAATAGACCTGTCGGCGCTGGCGCTGGCCAGGGTATGCCCGTCCGGGCTGAACGCCACCGAGAGGACGGCGTTGCTGGCGTGGCTGATCAGGGGCCAGCCCAGAGGTGCGGGCTGAGCCGGGTCAGAAACATTCCACAACCGAACAGACCTGTCTTCGCTGGCGCTGGCCAGGGTATGCCCATCCGGGCTGAACGCCACCGAGTAGACAATGTTGGTGTGGCCCGTCAGGGGCCGCCCCAACGGCACGGCCCGGGCCGGATCAGAAACATCCCACAACCGAACAGACCCGTCGGCACCGGCGCTGGCCAGGGTATGCCCATCCGGGCTGAACGCCACCGAGAAGACAATGTTGGTGTGGCCCGTCAGGGGCCGCCCCAACGGCACGGCCCGGGCCGGATCAGAAACATCCCACAACCGAACAGACCTATCCCAACCGGCGCTGGCCAGGGTATCCCCATCCGGGCTGAACGCCACCGAGAAGACGCTGGCGGTGTGGCCGTTCAGGGGCCGCCCCAACGGCACGGCCCGGGCCGGATCAGAAACGTCCCACAACCGAACAGACCTGTCTTCGCTGGCGCTGGCCAGGGTATCCCCATCCGGGCTGAACGCCACCGAGGCGACGGCGTGGGTGTGCCCGGTCAGATACGAGCCGGGAAGGTTCCACAGCCGGATAGACCGGTCGGCGCTGGCGCTGGCCAAGGTATGCCCGTCCGGGCTGAACGCCACCGAGAAGACAGTGCCGATAAGGCCGGTCAAGGGCCGGCCCAAGGTGGCGGACTGGGCGGGGTCAGAAACATTCCACAACCGAACAGACCTATCCCAACCGGCGCTGGCCAGGGTGCGCCCGTCTGGGCTGAACGCCACCGAGGTGATGATATTGGTGTGGCCGGTCAGGGGCCGCCCCAACGGCACGGCCCGGGCCGGATCAGAAACATTCCACAACCGAACAGACCTGTCTTCGCCGGCGCTGGCCAGGGTATCCCCGTCCGGGCTGAACGCCACCGAGAAGACGACGT